>JAGHSJ010000066.1 GCA_018065935.1 Candidatus Kurthia equi | reverse complement strand
TTTTAATTCTTTTAGAGGCTTCTATTCGTGCGAAACGTACCTTACCAACTCTTCTTTCTAAATCAAGAAAATGTTCTGAAATGTTTTCTAAGCTCTTTTTAACCATAAATATTCCTCTCCTTTTTGTAATTTTAATTTTTAAATTTTTTTATGTATATTAATTATTTTTAAAATCTAATATATATGTATGATTCACTGAAATATGTATAACTTTTATTTCTTAGTACCGCTCCAGTGTTACATATAAAAAGTTACATAAAAAAAGCCACCACACTTTCAAACAGTGTGGTGGCTTTCTTCATTCCTGTACTCTTACTCTGCTAAATCTTTACTTTTTAGTACGCGTTTTGCGTCAATTGGGTCAATAGCTGTTTCGCTATATTCCATTGTGGCTAATGCTTTTTCTACGAATTCAGCGGGCACTTCTTTATTTGCATAAAGTTTCATGATAACATCGCCTGCTTCAATTGCATCGCCTTTTACTTTCAGGATTTCTACACCTGCGAAGAAATCAAGTACGTCTGCTTTCGTGTGACGACCTGCTCCTAAATCAAGTGAGATTGTACCGATTGTTTGTGCATCAATGTTTTTGACGAATCCTGTTGTTCCTTCAGGCGCAATAACATCTACAGAAAACTTCGGTTCAAAATCTAATTCGATTGGTGATTTTTCAGCAGTTAAGCGCTGTGCGTGAACCATCGCTTCGAATTTTTGAACAGGGATGTCTGAATGTAATACTTCAAGAACGGCTTTTTTCGCTTCTTCATGTGATTTCTTAGAAGAGATTTCATACATATACGTAGAAACTTCGATTACTGTATTTAATAAGTTTTTATCTGCTGCATCTGGATTTTTCAATAAATCATACGCTTCTTTTACTTCATTTTTATTCCCAATTGTACGTCCAAGTGGGTTGTTCATTGAAGATAAGACCGTCACGATTGATTTGCCAAAGCCTTCTGCAATTTTAATCATGATTTCAGCTAAATCCTGTGCAACTTCAATTGTTTTACAAAATGCGCCAGAACCATATTTCACATCAAGTACCATGCCATCTGCACCTGAAGCTAATTTTTTACTCATAATCGAACTTGCGATAAGTGGCAATGAATCTACTGTGCCAGTTACGTCACGTAAAGCATATAATTTTTTATCTGCTGGCACGATGTTTTGCGTTTGACCTGCGATAGCAAAACCAATGTCATTTACTTGATTAATAAATTGCTCTTCTGTTAAATCAATGCTTACGCCTTCGATTGCTTCTAATTTATCTAGTGTACCACCAGTAATTCCTAGACCACGTCCTGAAAGCTTCGCAACCTTCACGTCAAGAGCTGCAACGATTGGCGCGATGATTAATGTCACTTTATCACCAACACCGCCTGTAGAGTGTTTATCGACCTTATAACCATCAATACCAGACAAATCAATTGTTTCTCCAGAATAAAGCATTGATTTTGTTAAATGAAGTGTTTCTTCAAAATTTAATCCGTTAATGCGAATAGCCATTAATAGCGCTGATGCTTGGTAATCAGGAATTGTATCATTTACATAACCATCAATAAAAAATTGTATTTCCTGTTCTGATAATGGTAATTTATTTTTCTTTTTTTCAATGATATCTAAAATATGCATAGTGGTTTCTCCTTTAATCAAGACCAATTAATTCCCCATAGTGTTCTATGAAAGACGAAAGAACCCGTTCAAACAGGTTCCTTCTAATTCTTGATAATTATTGTATTTACGTTTATTTTAATTGTTGTAAGAAGCTTGTACCGTACACAGGTAATTTCACCGCAAAGTTTTCAGCAACTGTAGCGCCTAAACTTGCGAATGTATTCATCTCTTCTAAAGCTGCCCCTTCTTTGAAGCGAGGCGAATATGCGATGATTGGCACATATTCACGAGTATGATCTGTTCCTGGGAAGGTTGGGTCATTCCCATGGTCAGCAGTGATTAATAATAAATCATCTTCCGTTAATTTATTTAATACTTCTGGTAAACGACGGTCATACTCTTCCAAGGCTTCACCATAGCCCTGAGGATCGCGACGGTGACCATAGTTCGCATCGAAATCAACAAGATTTAAGAAAGATAAACCGTGGAAGTCTTTGTCTAATACTTTCACTAATTGATCCATACCATCTGTGTTATCTTTCGTACGAATAGCCTCTGTTACGCCTTCACCGTTATAGATATCTGCAATTTTACCTAGTGCAATGACATCTAGACCGGCATCCTTCATTTCATTCATCACTGTGCGGCCAAATGGTTTAAGTGCATAGTCATGACGATTAGATGTACGTTTGAAGTTACCAGGTTCACCTACGAATGGGCGAGCAATTACGCGACCAACAAGATGTTCTGGTTGTTTCGTAATTTCACGTGCAATTTCACAGATTTTATATAATTCTTCTAAAGGAACGATATCCTCATGAGCGGCAATTTGCATAACTGGATCAGCAGATGTGTAAAGAATTAATGCACCTGTTTCCATATGTTCTTTTCCATAGTCTTCAATAACTGCTGTACCACTATAAGGCTTGTTACATAGAATTTTTCTACCTGTGCGTGTTTCAAGTTCATTGATTAACTCCGCTGAAAAACCATCTGGATAAACTTTGAATGGTTTATCAATATTTAAACCCATGATTTCCCAATGGCCTGTCATCGTATCTTTACCAACTGAAGCTTCTTGCATGCGACCGTAGTAAGCTGTTGGTTTTTCGACAGCAGCGATTCCTTTTAATTCAGGAAGATTGATTAGGCTACGAATATTTGAGTACCCCATTGCCTCCATGTTTGGCATTGTTAAGCCGTTCATTTCCTCTGCGATATGTCCTAATGTATCTGAACCGATATCGTTAAAATTTGCTGCGTCTGGTGCTTCACCGATTCCAACCGAATCCATGACAATTAGGTGAATACGTTTAAATGGTTTCATAAGAATGACTTCCTCCTCGTGTAATTCAATAAAATTTATGATTGCGTTTTCATTAGATAAAATAGTTTTTAAAAAAACTCCCTCTTTTACTTTATCTATAGTAACAAATTTTCATAAAAAATAAACGTCAGACCTCTGACTTTTTAAAATTTTATGCTCTCGGATGAAATTGCTTGTATACATCTGATAATCTCGCCTTACTTACATGTGTGTAAATTTGCGTAGTTGAAATATCCGCATGACCAAGCAGCTCCTGTACTGCACGTAAATCTGCTCCATTCTCAATTAAATGAGTGGCAAAAGAGTGACGCAGTATATGTGGTGTTATTTCTTGTTGAATACCTGATTTTAAGGCATAGCCTTTCAATAATTTCCACACACCCTGTCTTGTTAACCTTTTCCCTCTCTGATTTAAAAATAACGCTTCATTTCTAGCTTTTGAATCTTCAAGCAAACCTCTCGTTTGATTCAAGTAAATGGTACACGCTTCAATAGCGGTACTTCCTAGTGGAATAATACGTTCTTTTCCACCTTTACCGAATACGCGAACAAAGCCCATCGTTAAATGAATATCATCTCGGTTCAATGAAATACATTCACTTATGCGCATACCTGTTGCATACAATAATTCCAACATAGCACGGTCTCTTCGGCCAGCAGGTTTTTGTGTATTTGGTACTTGGATTAAGCGATCAACTTCTTCAATAGACAGAACTTTAGGTAATTTTTGTTCGATTTTTGGTAATTCTAAGTGAACGGTTGGGTCATTATTACATCTTTTTTCTCGCAGAAGAAATTGATGAAATGAACGAATAGATGAAATATGACGTGATGCTGTTCTTGCACTTTTGCCTGATTCCTGTAATTCCTTCAAATGATTCAAAATATGAAATCTTTCCACATCATCAAAATTTTCTAATTGCTGCTTTATAAAGAGAGAGGTGACATAACTTTCAATATCTTTTTGATAGGATGCCAAGGTATTTACTGATAATTGTCGCTCCACTCGTAAAAAATGCAGGTATTCATCGACTGCATCGCGTGTTGTTTGATCCATCTCTAGTCCTCCTTATGTATGAAAAGTTTTTGAATTGAAAAAAAGCCTGTTTCAGCAGGCTTTCATCTTTGCATTCTCAATTGATTTTTAGTTACTTGTGTTTTCTGAGGAATCGTCTTTTTTACTAGAACATCTCCAGCAAATTCCGTGGAAAGTCAAACGGTGATCCTTGATTTGGAAATTCCAACGTTTTTCAACGACTGCTTCAACATCTTCTAATAAATCCTCTTGAATTTCATCTACGGCACCACATTCAATACATACTAAGTGATGGTGGAAGTGAGCAGCTCCCTCTTGACGTAAGTCATAGCGAGAAACACCGTCTCCAAAATTAATTTTATCGACAATTTTTAATTCTGTTAGTAATTCTAACGTTCTATAAACTGTTGCTAAGCCAATTTCAGGTGCTTTTTCTTTCACAAGCAAGTAGACATCCTCAGCACTAAGGTGATCTTCTTCATTTTCTAGTAGTACTCTTACTGTCGCCTCGCGTTGTGGCGTCAGTTTGTAGCTTGCACCATGTAATTGTTTTTTTATTCTATCAATACGGCTCTCCATAGTGACGCCTCCTAAACTACTCATATTATACCAAACGAATTGTTTGTATGGCAATAAATAGTGGACTTTTATCTAGAATGATTATTTATCTAGAATAATTATTATTAAGTAATGAGAATATGGTAAATTCAATTGCTCGACATCAATCATAAACATATTTTCTCAAAAAGAAAACTATTTTACTCATACTTTTTTAAATTTTATTAAAAAAGTAGATTTTTTCTCATCCACATTACTGCAATAACTGTTTTTGCGTCAAATATACGACCATCTTCAATCATCTGCTCTGCTTCTTCCAATGTGATTGTCATCAGTTCCACAAACTCATCCTCATCTGGACTCGCTGGATTTTCAATTCTGTATAAATCTTTTGCTACATATAAATGGACTACCTCATCGGCAAAACCGGGAGAAGTAGCAATCGTTTGTAGATATGTAAAGGAATTTGCCCCAAATCCTGTTTCTTCTTCTAATTCTCTCACTGCGGTTACTGCCGGCTCTTCACCCGGCTCTAATTTTCCAGCTGGAATTTCTACTAAGCTACGCTCCAAAGGTTTTCGATATTGTTCCACAACAATTAGACGACCATCATTCGTAATCGGAATAATACCAACTGCTCCTGGATGAACAACTAATTCACGTGATGCGATTTCTCCATTTGGCAAGAGGACTTGATCTTTTTTCACTGAAATAATACGGCCACTATATATAGGTTCTGAACTAATTGTTTTTTCTTCAAATTTATTGTTCATATGGCACCTCATCTTTCTTTTTCCATTGGTGATTTTTCTCTATTCATTGTACCATTAAGTTAAAGGAGGCGGTAAATTTGAAATATAGAAAATTAGGTTCAAGCGATATGCAGGTTTCTGAACTGGGACTAGGATGTATGTCTTTACCTACGGATTTACAGCAAGCAAAATACATGATTGACGCCGCATTCGATGCAGGCATTAATTTTTTTGACACAGCAGATTTATACAATAAAGGACAAAATGAAATCATTGTTGGTGATGTTTTACGTAAAAAACGTAACGACGTATTCATCTCCACAAAGGTCGGCAATGTTTGGAACGACTCTGAGGATTCTTGGAGCTGGGATTCTTCAAAACAGCATATTAAAGCAGGCGTTAAAAAAAGTTTAACTCGTTTAGGCACAGATTATATCGACCTTTATCAGCTACATGGCGGCACAATTGAAGATAATTTCGATGAAATCACAGATGTATTTGAAGAGTTAAAACGTGAAGGGACCATTCGTGCATATGGTATTTCTTCTATTCGCCCGAATACCATCCAAAAAATCATGAAGTTTGGGCATCCTACAGCAGTAATGATGCAATACAGCGCACTAGATCGCCGACCAGAAGAATGGTTTGAATTTATCCAGCAGCATGGTGCTTCTGTCATTTCTCGTGGAACCATTGCCAAAGGCTTACTAACAAGTAATTGGAAAAATAAATTGAAAAATGAAGGCTTTTTAGATTATTCTCAGCAAGAACTTGAATTGCTGCTAAACTCTCTTCAACAATCAACTGACCACCCGTTAAATGCCGCATTGTCATATAATTTAAATACACCAGCTGTTAGTAGTGTGATTGTCGGTGCAAGTAAAATTGAACAGCTTTATGAAACGATTGATGCCTACCATCATCCAGCAGATGAAGAGACATTGCGCACTTGGAGACATCTGACAAAGGAAAATAAATACACGACTCACCGAGAGCTTTAAACCTAAAAACACATGCAGATTTCGTAGACTACCTACAAAATCTGCATGTGTTTTTTTGTTCACCTAACTTAGTCGTATTTCCTTGAGCATGCTGGTCGATTACTTTGTTGGATTCCGAATCTCTCCAGCTTGCTTCTCGCAGTCAAATCTCTTCCTCCTACGTGATGTACCATCACTTGGCTGAAGTTCTTTTGATGCTGAAGCATACCAGCTGGTCGATTACTTTGTTATTAAAACTTACTTCCTTGATCTCCATATTGATTTAGGAGTTCTTCAAATGACATATTTTTCTCACGTTGTTTCTTTTCAAAAGCGGCTTGTGCGATACGCTCTTCCTCTTTTTGTTTTGCCTCGGAAACTAAATCCTGTTTTGCTAATTTTAATTTATTTAGCACATCTTCATTTAATTGATCACGTAACGTTAAACCTTCTTCAGCAACTGGTTTTTGTTGTTGCTGTCTTTGTTGCTTAGCTGGTGATTTCTTTTTAGCCATGCGTATTCACCTCATCTAGTATTTGCTTTTTATTTTAGCAGAAATTGTTCATTTCGTTAAGGGCTGAGTGATTCGGTTGGATTTTACTAGTATATTTTACTAATATATAGAGTACGAGGTGATTTATGTGAAGAAAAAATGGCCAGTCATTGCTTCCGTTGCAGCAGGTGTAACAAGTGCTTCTATCGCCGCACTTGGCTATGCTTTATCCAATAAAGTAATGTACATCAAAAAAAAAGATCAGCAATTCATTTTGGAGAGAGAGATTACCTCCGATCGTTTAAGCATGGAATGGTATAACAATGTAGCAAAAGAGTCCTTCACCGTTCAATCGATAAATGGCTATGACGTACCCTGTACGAAAATAAATAGCATCGATAGCCCAAATACCGTCATCATTGCGCATGGGGTAACTGAAACCCATATTAATTCTTTTAAATATGCGGGTTTATTCGCAAGATTGGGCTACAATATTGTTGTATACGATCAACGCCGTCATGGAAATACCGCTGGAAAAACAACGAGCTACGGCTACTACGAAAAAAATGATTTACGTGCGGTTGTAGAAAAAGTACGTGAAATGATTGGTGAATCGGCCAAACTTGGTATTCAAGGAGAATCCATGGGGGCTGCTACTGCCTTACTTTACGGAGGAACAACACCTGAGCAAGTTTTTGATTTCATTGTTGCGGATTGTTCTTTTACAAGCTTTAAAGCACAGTTACATCATGTAATGTTGAGAGATACACCTTTCCGAACACCTTATCCAATCAAATTAATTGATTTCTTTGTAGAAAAAAGAGACGGCTATAAATTGGCTGAAGTAGCGCCTATTGATGTCGTTCAAAATATTCGAAAACCCGTATTATTTGTGCATAGCTTGGAGGACACGTATATTCCGCCTTCTATGTCGGAAGAACTTTACCAAAAGAAAAAGGAAGCCACGCGACTCGTACTATTCGAAAAGGGTGTCCATGCCCAATCTTTTAATGAACAGCCTAAAGAATATGAAGAGACCATTCAACAATTTCTGCTTGATTTTGGCATGAGCTCTTCCTACGAAAATATTGTAGAACCGACGTCTATCCCTGATTAAAAAAAGCTACGCACAATTTTAAAATTGCGCGTAGCTTTTATATTAAGGGTAAATTATTTTTTCTTTTTATCTGTTTTTTCAGAAGCTTTACCCATTTGACTCATAACTTGACGTACTTGTTTTTCAGATGGTTTACGACCCATTTGAGTCATCATCATACGAAGCATATCTTCATTAATTGGTGGGTTTTCTTTAAGATATTTCATCATGTATTGGCGAGCGATGAAAAATCCACCTACAAGACCAACGATTAAAGCTACAATAATTAATGTAATAGCAAGACCTGTTGACACGTGTGTTCCTCCTCTGTGTTTACATACGAGATAATACTCTCCATGAAGGATTATACAATAAAAATGAAACCCTCGCTATAGTTTCAAAAATTTCGTTAAAAATTGTTCCTATTTTATTTTGTAATTGTGACAATTTATTTAAAAATTGATTTTTTCATGTTTTTTCTATGTAAAAAATCTGCAATCGGCAATTGGATCCCGATTACAGATTTTTTATTTTGGATATTTTCATACATATACCTTACTCAATTAGCCCCGACGACGTTAATTTATTTGAATAAAGCTTTTACTTTTGTTACTACATTTTCTACAGTGAAGCCATATTCCGCAATAACAGTGTCTCCAGGTGCACTAGCGCCGAATGTATCGATTGCTAGAACGTCCCCTTCGAAACCTGTGTATTTATGCCAACCGAATGATGAACCCATCTCGATGGCTAAACGTTTTGTTACTGCTTTTGGAAGTACAGATTCTTTGTAGGCCGCATCTTGTTCGTCAAAACGTGCAGTATCTGGCATAGATACTACTGTAACATGAATTCCGTCTTTTGCAAGTGCTTCTTTCGCTGCTACTGCTAAGTTAACTTCTGAACCAGTTGCAATTAATAACGCATCAGCTGTTTCTTTTGAAGCTTTAGAAACTACGTATGCACCTTTCGCAACGCCTGCTTGTAAGTGTGCTTGATCTACATCAAGAGTCTCTAAGTTTTGACGAGAAAGTACTAATGCAGTTGGACGATTTTTAGATGTAAGTGCTAATTTCCAAGCTGCTGCAGATTCATTGGCATCAGCCGGACGAATCACAGAAAGGTTTGGAATCGCACGTAATGCTGCTAAGTGTTCAACTGGTTCATGTGTTGGACCATCTTCACCAACAGCTACTGAATCATGTGTAAACACATAAGTAACTGGTAGACCCATTAAAGCGGCAAGACGGATTGCTGGACGTAAGTAATCTGAGAATACGAAGAACGTACCACCGAATACATGAAGACCACCATGTAATGCCATACCATTTAAGGCTGCACCCATTGCAAACTCACGAACGCCAAACCAAATATTGCGTCCAGCTGGTTCTTGAGCTGAAAAGTCGCCTGCTGCTTTAATTGCTGTTTTGTTTGAGCCTGCTAAATCGGCACTACCACCAAATAATGAAGGCACTGCTTTAGCAACTGCATTAATTACATCACCTGAAGATGAACGAGTTGCTATTGCTTTACCAGCTTCGTATACAGGGAAATCTGCATCAAAATCGGCTGGTAATTCACCGCTAATCGCTAATTCAAATTGTGTTGCTAATTCAGGGAATTCAGCTTTGTACGATGCTACCGCTTCGTTCCATGCTGCTTCAGCCTGCACACCTTGTTTTTCAGCTGCATTTTTGAACGTTTCATAAACTTCTTCTGGTACGAAGAATGGTTCATGGTTCCATTCATAATTTGCTTTTGTTAACGCTACTTCATCTGTACCTAGTGGTGCACCGTGTGAATCTGATTTACCAGATTTATTTGGTGAACCAAAACCAATAACTGTTTTGATTTCAATAAGTGTTGGTTTGCCTTCAGAAGCTTTTGCTTTTTCAATCGCCTGATTAATGGCATCAACATCAGTACCATCTTCTACTAATAGATAGTTCCAGCCATACGCTTTGAAACGTGATGCTGTGTCATCAGAGAATGATTTATTTAAATCACCATCTAATGAAATATCATTACTATCATATAGTACGATTAATTTTTCTAATTGTAGATGACCTGCTAAAGAAGCTGATTCCGCAGAAACGCCCTCCATTAAGTCCCCATCTCCACATAAAGCAAATGTGTAATGGTCTACGATATTATGATTTGGTTTGTTATAAACTGCTGCTAAATGTGACTCAGCCATAGCCATACCTACTGCCATAGAAATACCTTGTCCAAGTGGACCTGTAGTAGCCTCAACTCCGGCAGTATGACCAAATTCAGGATGTCCAGGTGTTAAAGAACCCCATTGACGGAAGTTTTTAATCTCTTCCATAGGTAAGTCATACCCACCTAAGTGAAGTAAGCTATATAAAAGCATCGAGCCGTGACCAGCCGATAGGATGAAACGATCGCGGTTAAACCAAGAAGGATTTTGTGGATTATGTTGTAGTTGCTTTGTCCATAGCGTGTAAGCCATTGGAGCAGCCCCCATCGGTAATCCAGGGTGACCTGAGTTTGCTTTCTCAATTGCATCGATTGATAAAGTACGGATAGTATTAATTGCTAACTGATCTGCTTGTTGCGTCATTTAAATTTGACATCCTTTCTTCTATAACAAAATGTATTTCTATCTCTAGTTTAGTCAAGAATGACTTATAAAACAATGGTTATAATTAACGTTTGTTATGAAAAAACGAAAAAAATACACTAATCTGTGAATAACGTTCACATCATAGTGTATTTAAAATACGATTTAATTTAATGGTTTTCGAGATAATTGTTTTTCACGAATTTTTTCAGGCGTAATATCATCACCATTTGGATCGATAACACGAACGTGTTCAATTGTATCTCTCATCGTACTACGGAAAGTATCTAAATACTCTTGGCGAAGTGACGTTTGCTCTTTTGCCTCTTCAGTCGTTAAAGTACCTGCTTTTTTCTTACGAGAAAGCTCACTAATACGAGCTAATTTTTCTTTTGATAAC
>JAGHSJ010000395.1 GCA_018065935.1 Candidatus Kurthia equi | reverse complement strand
ATAAAAAAGTCATCCAAATATCAAAAAAGCACTATAATAATCATTACTGCTTAAAACATTACATAATTCCAAAAAAATTTTTTCACTAGGTAAATCTGCTTTTATCGCCTAATCATTGGTTTCTTTAAAAATAAAAAAAGCGTAGAAATCATTTGAGATTTCTACGCTTTAAAAAATCAACTATTAGTCAAATGTTAATGTTTTAACTGTTTCAGCATCTAATTTTTTAATTACTTCAATAACAAGTTTTACGGTATTTTCAAAATCATCACGATGTAGAATTCCAGCGTGTGAATGAATATAACGAGTAGCAATACCAATAGAAAGTGCTGGCACACCATTTGCAGTTACATGAATTGAACCTGCATCTGTTCCTCCACCTGGAATCGCTTCATATTGGAAGGGAATACCTGCTTCTTCAGCAGTTTTTACTACTAAATCACGCAGTCCTTTATGACTTACCATCGACGCATCATAGACGATAATTTGTGGACCTTCTCCCATTTTCGAAGCGGCTTCTGACGGTGAAATTCCTGGTGTATCTCCTGCGATACCAACATCCACTGCGAAACCAATATCCGGTTGTACTTTATGAGTGGCTGTTTTTGAGCCACGTAGTCCCACTTCTTCTTGGACAACACCACAACCGTAAACGATATTCGGATGTTTTTCATCTTTTAATCCTTTTAATACTTCAATAGCAATTGCACAACCAATACGATTATCCCAAGCTTTAGCTAAAAGGAATTTTTCATTTTTCATAACAGTGAAATCAAAATAAGGTGTGATCATATCTCCTGGACGAATTCCCCATGAAGCTACTTCTTCTTTTGATGTGGCACCAATATCAATAAACATTTGTTTAATATCGAACGCCTTGTTACGTTGTTCAGCAGGAAGGATATGTGGTGGTTTAGAGCCTATTACACCTACAATCGTATCTCCTTTTCTTGTGATTATCTGTACACGTTGAGCGAGCATAACTTGACTCCACCAGCCGCCAACCGTTTGGAATTTAATAAATCCCTTGTCGTCAATTTGGGTCACCATAAACCCGACTTCATCTAAATGTCCAGCTACCATTATTTTAGGACCATTTTCGTCCCCAACTTTTTTAGCAATCAAAGAACCTAGACCATCTGTTTCAATTGTATCTGCATATGGTTCAATATATTTTTTCATTACATCGCGTGATTCTTTTTCATTCCCCGCAATCGCGCGTGCATCGGTTAAATCTTTTAACATAGTTAATGTAGAATCTAATTGCATTGTGAAATCCCCCTTTGAATTATACATTCACATTATACCTTAGAAATTAATACCCTGTACGTTGTCTTTCATAATTTTTTTCATTTTTCGAAATATATGCATTGATGATACTTTCTTCTTCAAAATGAAGTGCTTTCGCAATGGCACCATAGCATTTCCAAACCTCTTCATAATTTACGAGTGTGGGTGCCAATGAGAAGTCTATAATGCCCTTTTGAGCTTGTAGAAAGAGTTCAGTAAGTGAATCTTCACGCTGATCTGTTGGCCACGTTGACAACGTATTATAGCCTTTCATAATACCTAATGATAAAAGGAAGTGAACTGAATCTACAAATTCTTCTAAAATAACTGAATCTGCTGATGGACCTTTTTTACTCCAAAATTTAAAACAACGTGTTTCATTCGCTAACTCACCTAATTCTACTAATAATGCGAGTGTTTTTTCACGAAAAACATCGAAGTCGATTCCCTGTGTTTTTTCAATAAAAGCATCTAATTCCTTTTGCATTGTAAATAATTTTTGTAAATTCATGCATGTCATTCCCCTCGTATTAACTTACTTTAACGGATCGAAATTTGTGGTAGATAGTTAACCAATTCCAGTAAAATTATAACATCTATTATTGCCAAAACGATAAATCCAACTACAAATTTCATTTTTCTGATTTTATGTCGAAAGATTATCATGCCCAGTAAAGAACCTAACGCACCACCTATAATCGCACTCAACCACAAGCTTTTTTCTTTCACACGCCATTTCCCACGCATTGCTTGCATTTTATCATACCCCATTTGAATAAAGGCGATTAAACTGATTAGGATTATCCACGCTTCCATTTCTTCACCTACCTCTTCTTCATAAAAAAGAAGCCGTATAAGACTATACGACTCCTCCTTTTTGAAACAGTAATGATTGGATTAAAACCTTTCATAGCCTAAATAGTAAGCTACGCTATTTATAATACATTAATTTTGCTGTAATGTATTGACCTGTTGCTAATTTTAAACGTGGTGTCCCACCAGATGTCCATTCTAAACCAATCACCTTAATAGTTGAACCTGCTGAATAAACTTTACCTGTTTTCTTAGAAAAACTTACTGTTGTAAATACAGGTATTTTTTGAGCTGCCACTACTGTCGTTGGCATGCTATAGTAGTAAGCTTCAATTGTTGAATTTACTTTTTGTACAAATAATTTATTCGCTGTAATATATTGATTCTCACCAATTTTCAAACGAGGTACACCTGATTTCGTATACTCTACTGCTTGAATTTTAACGAACTCCCCAACTTTATATGTTTTCCCTGTTTTCACATCACATTCAACAGTTGTAAAAACAGATGTTGCTTTCGTAAATAATACTCGATTGGGTTTTATATAATAGTAATTATTGATGCTTGCTAATACATTTTGCACAGCTGTTTTTTTCGCACTTAAATAGAGACCTGTTGATGTTTTCACACGTGGTGTACCAGCTGACGTATATTCAATGCCCTTAATTGTAAATACTTTATTCGGGGCTACTAAATCAACAAAGTTTTTATCTGTAAAGTTGACCCCTTTATAAGCTGACACTTCTTTTAATGTCACCACTTTTTTAGGAACTTCTGTTAGATAATTTTTAATATCAGAACGTACTTTAATAGAGCTAGTTTTATAGGCTGTGATATATTGATTTTCACCAAGTTTTAAACGGGGCTGCCCTTCTGAAGTCCATGCAATATCTTGAACTTTTAGTACGTCGCCAATCACTTTTCTTTTACCTGATTTATTTGTTAAATCTACATCCGTATAAATATTAACGTTTGCTTCTAACATCACATAACCAGGATTAGTATAATGATAATTTAATACAGATGAAATGACAGGGAATGTGAATTTTTTGCTTGCCGTAATATAATTTCCATCACTTAATTTTAAGCGTGGTATCCCCGATGATGTGTACGCGATATCACTCACTGTTAAAACTTTACCTACTTCATAATCTCTTTCATAATTAGCATTAGATAAGGTTGTTTTACTATATCCGCCTGTAGTTACTTGGACCATTACTTTTTTAGGCACAGTTGTAATATAGCTCGATAGATTCGAAACGGTTTTTACTGAATCTACTTTTTTAGCAGACATATAATAACCATTCTTCAATTTTAAAACAGTGACACCTATATCACTTTTCGCTAAACTAGCTACATCTAAAATTGTATTTTTTGACACCGTTTTAACACTATTCGCACTTGTAAATGTTGAAGAAGAGTAAAGTGTAACGGACTTCTTCGTCGCGATTTTTTCTGGGTTTTCTTTGTAATAAGCTGCAGGATCTGAAACTTGTCCAACATCTTTTGTGAAGTAGCTTAAAGGAACATTAGGTGCTAATCTGCTTAAATCTACCCCACCTGAAATTCCACTAACAATCCCTCTATCAGTGTACTGCCATAAATCATATGCATAGCTAGGTTTTGTAGCACCATAACGTGGTATCCATACAAAATCAAATTTTGATGTATCTAAATTAAAATCAGAATATAAATGATGTGCTATGTATAGTCCAACTTTTTTATTTGTTAATGATCTAAGTTCCTCTACATATGAGTTAATAATCCCTCGCATAGCACTTTTTGAAGAACCTGAAACTGTTTCAACATCTACAACATAGAATTTCGCATTTTTATTCGCACGATTATAAAAGTCTCTAGCTTCTACTTTTGCATCTGCTTTATCTGTTGCACGACTAAAAGCATAGACACCAAATGGTACGCCATATTTAATCGCACTTGATTCATTAAATGCATGCTGTCTATCTTGAGTCGTACTACCATCTTGTGTACGAATAATAACTAGATCCAATACCTTGGAAGCTTTTTCCCAATTAATCACACCTTGGTGATGAGAGATGTCTGCAATAATAGGTGCACTTGTACTTGCTACACGCATGACTGATGATGGTGTTTTTGTTTGAGTTGTATCTGTCGCATAAGGTGTTTCTTCCCATTCAGTTGTTCGATCCGGACTACCTGAAGTAGGTAAATCTTCAACTGTAGCTGTCACTTCCTGTGCATGTGCATTCGTTACATAAACAAAGCTCACACATAGCATAACCATTAATGTTGTTATACACCACTTATGTAATTTTTTCATCTTCACTTTCCACTTCTCCTTTTATGTATTTATTAAAATTCTCGTATTAATCATAACAAATAAAACAAGTCTTTTGTAACACTTTTACGC
>JAGHSJ010000434.1 GCA_018065935.1 Candidatus Kurthia equi | reverse complement strand
GAATGAATATTCATTCTTTAGAGATTTTTAAATCAATTTATTTTTTTGTAATGAATTGTGCTTCTACTCGGTAAATTGGCTGACCTTTAGCAGAAAATTTCTCTTCATACTCTGTCATGATATTATCTTCAGGCTCATCAGCATGTAAATCTAATGACACCAATTGAAGCTTCATACCATAATCTGTCATACTGATTAGAGAATATTCGAATAACCCACGATTATCTGTTTTAAAGTGAATCTCGCCATTATCTACAAGTACTGCTTCATATAATTTTAAGAAACCTTCATGTGTTAAACGACGTTTTGCGTGACGTGCTTTTGGCCATGGATCAGAAAAGTTAAGGTATAAGCGATCCACATCATTTTTGGAAAAGTATGTTTCTAAATCCGCACCATTTACACGAAGTAAACGAAGGTTTTTAGGTGAACCTGCATCAAGCGCTTTTTCACATGCTTTTGCCATCACGCTATCAAATAACTCAATACCGATATAGTTAATTTCTGGGTGTGCTAATGCCATTCCAGTTACAAATTGGCCTTTACCTGTACCTACTTCAATGTGAAGTGGATTGTCATTTCCAAAAAGTTCGTTCCAACGACCACGGAAGTCCTCGGGTTTTGGTTCTACGATTTCTGGATGCTCTGCTAAAAATTCAGGAGCATTTGGATTATGTCTAAGTCTCAAAAAAATTTCCTCATTTCATTTTTACTTATCATCTGTTCATTTTAAAGAAACTACTGATTTAGTCAAGTTTATTTACCGCTAAGCGCCAACCTTTTTCTTGTACCTCATAATGAATTACTTCATTTGCCACCGATTCACCAATGTATTCGCCATCTGCATGTCCAATCACATCACGACTTAATTTTACATCAAAAGCTGCACATTGATATTGATTCACTGCTTTTAATTTTGTGTGTTTGCCAAAGAATACCGAAGCAAATACGACTAATAAACGCCATTTTGCAATATTATTCACTACGGTTAACTCGAGCATGCCATCCTCTGTATTTGAATTTGGAGAGACTTTCATGCCTCCGCCAAAATAAGGTTGATTACTTACGACTACAAAATAACTATTATCATATGTATAGGTCTGTCCATTCATTGAAATTTCGATACGAAATGTTTTAAATTTGTATAATTCCCTAAATAAAATCCATACATAGACTAACTTCCCTAAAGCAATTTTATTAAAATATTTTTTTGCAGTAGATAAGTTCACTTGTCTAGTCACCATTGCATCAATGCCAAAACCACAATTATTCATAAATACGATTTTCTCGTCTTGCTTATAAACTGTACCTAAATCCTTTAATTGGCTTGAAGGCTGTGCTATAAATTGCTCAATTTGCTGTGCATTATTAAATGTTGGATATGCTCGACCAAAGTCATTCCCAGAGCCACCATTCATAACAGCGACAAGTAAATTGTCGTAAGAGGCAGCACCTGAGATTACTTCATGAATCGTACCATCTCCACCGATTGTCAGCAGACATGTATGACTTCCACCTTGGCCATACTGGTCAGCAATTTCACTCGCATGTCCTACATACTTAGTATGTTCGACTTTATAAGGAACAGTTAAGTCTTTTTTTAACTTGGAAAATAACTTTTTAGCTTTACCGTGCCCTGCTATATCATTGATGATAAGTACTAGCTGCATCGTCTATTTTTCCCCTCCCTCTGTAAACCACTCCGCACGTAGGAAAGACGTCGTTTGTACATGTTGAATGAGTGACTCAAGTGCACGGAATTGCATATGCTTCATTGGCGCACGATTGCCTCCAAGTTGTTCAAACCAAGTCGGGAAGTTTCTTCTATCAATAAATTGCACATCATAAGATGAACCTGGATAATCTACATAACCATTTCTAGATAAGACGATTTTTTGAATATTCATCTTCACCTGATGTTGGTCAAAAATACTTTTCATAACACTTTCCATTCGATTCAAACTAATCATCGGATTGACAATTTTCTTTTGATTTTCACCGATTAGCTTCATCCAAAAACGATCTGAATGTGAACCAGAAAATGTCGCTCTTTCCTCTGCTTCTACTGGTTGAATACAATAGCAGTCTGTTGGTGTTACTAGAATTACACCCAATTCTACGGGTGCTTTTTGCAATAGAAAGATTGGTTCATAAAACACAAAAAATGTATCTGGTAATTCTTGTAGTAGCTGTTTTAAAAATGTATCACGCTGATATTTTGGTTCAACATTCGATTTTTCGCGCATCGTTGAACTTGCCCAATTTAATTGAAAGGCAAATAGTTGATCCATATACATTCGTCTTAATTCCTGAACCGTTTGTGGTCGATAGAGCAGATTGGGATTAAAAGAAAAGCCAACTTCCTCTTCTTCAGGTTCTTTATCCTCTTGTTTTTGAATAGGCGCTATTGCTTCTTCTTCTAACTGCTCATAATCTAATTCCTTTTTTTTACGTTTAAAAGGATTTATTTTATTAAAGAAGCTCGTACGTGGCTTGTCCTCTAGGACTAACTCCTCTGCTTCCCATTCGTCCATTACTTCAGGTTCTTCCCATTCCGTCTTCATTCGTTGCCATTTTGCTTGTTTTAAGCGTACATACTGTGTTGGATAACGTTTAGGGTCAACTTCATATCTTGAAATATAATCCTGTAGTTTTATGAGCTGTGCCATGGTCGTTCTCTCCTAACTAAATAACTTCTCTCGTACTCCATATAATCATTTTACACTATTCTTAGTCGAACTACTTCACCTTATTTTCTCCAATTCCGAGTAAATGAAAGTTAAATTAGGTCATATTTAATTATTATTTCCCTTTTGTTACAAAAAACATGCTACTAAAACTATTATTCTTAAAATCAATAAAAAAGAAGAACCTCGTATGAAATACACG
>JAGHSJ010000103.1 GCA_018065935.1 Candidatus Kurthia equi | reverse complement strand
CATATGTATATTTATATCTACAATCGAAATATTCTCAATATTCAAGCAAGTGAAGAAAGGAGAATTAATTTGAGTAATGTAAAAGAACTACTAAAGATAGAAAACCTACATACAAGTTTTAGAATTAAAGATCAATACTTTGCAGCAATCGAAGATATCAACTTAACTTTACGTGAAAATGAAGTATTGGCGATTGTAGGAGAGTCGGGTTGTGGGAAAAGTACATTGGCTACTTCAATCGTTGGATTACATCCAAAAGGAAATACAAAGGTTGAAGGGAATATCATGTATAATGGCACAAACCTAGCTAATCTGAAAGATGATAGCTTTAATAAAATCAGAGGGAATGATATTGGGTTTATCTTTCAAGATCCATTAGCAGCACTAAACCCGCTGATGCGAATTGGTGATCAAATAGCCGAAACATTAATTTATCATACAAAACTGAAAGAATCAGAACGTAGTAAACGAGTACTTGAATTATTAGATCAAGTAGGAATTTCAAATCCAGCGCGTGTAGCTAAACAATATCCTCATCAATTATCAGGTGGTATGCGTCAACGGGTCGTTATCGCGATTGCGATTGCATGTAAACCTAAAATCATGATTGCGGATGAACCAACTACTGCCCTTGATGTAACAATTCAAGCACAAATCTTAGATTTATTAAGTGACCTACAAGAAGAAACAAATGCAGGAATTATCTTAATTACACATGATTTAGGTGTTGTAGCTGAAGTAGCAGATCGTGTAGCTGTCATGTATGCGGGGCAAATTATTGAGTTAGCCTCAGTTGAGGAGTTATTTCACTCACCAAAACATCCATACACACGTTCATTACTTAATTCAATTCCTCAAGTAAATAGTGAATCAGAACGCTTAGAGGTCATTCAAGGCATGGTGCCTACGTTGACGAAAATGCCACGTATGGGCTGCCGTTTTGCTCCACGTGTTCCTTGGATAGAAGAATCAAAACACGAGGATAATCCAATACTACATGAAATTTCACCAGGTCATTTTGTACGTTGTACTTGCTGGCAAGAGTTTCACTTTGAACATGAAGAGGGGGGACTAAATCATGAGCTTCATGCAAATTAAAGATTTGAACGTCCATTACCCAATTCGTGGTGGTTTCTTTAATACAGTTGTAGACCATGTATATGCTGTTGATGGTGTTTCAATGGAATTTGAAAAAGGAAAAACTTACGGATTAGTAGGTGAATCTGGTTCAGGTAAATCAACAACTGGTAAAGCGATTATCGGACTTGAAAAAATTACATCTGGACAGATTATTTATGAAGGCGAAGATGTAACGAATAAACGTCGTAACCGTAACAGTGCCTACAATCGTGACATTCAGATGATTTTCCAAGATTCTACTTCTGCAATGAATCCACGTAAACGAATTCAAGATGTGTTAGCAGAGCCAATTCGTAATTTTATGAATCTTTCTCCAAAAGAAGAGAAGAAACGTATCATTGAGTTACTTGAAATTGTCGGGATGTCAGAGGAAGCCCTTTTAAAATATCCACATGAGTTTTCAGGTGGTCAGAAGCAACGTTTAGGTATTGCACGAGCAGTTGCATGCAATCCTAAAATGATTATTGCAGATGAACCTGTATCAGCACTTGATTTATCTGTACAAGCGCAGGTATTAAACTTTATGAAAGATATCCAAACTGAATTTGGATTAAGTTATTTATTTATCTCACATGACTTAGGTGTTGTTCGTCATATGTGTGACAATATTTCAATTATGTATAAAGGACGTTTCGTTGAGCAGGGGACGAAAGAGGATATTTACAATAATCCACAGCATGTATATACGAATCGTCTATTATCGGCCATTCCAACAATCGAACCAGAAACACGCCAAGCACGTAAAATTGAACGCCGAGCAGTAGAACAACAATATCGCGCAGAAGCAGAAAAGTATTATGACAAGGATGGAAAAGTTTATCCACTTCAAATACTTACGCCTACACATAAAGTAGCTATTTTAGCATCAGAGAAGGGGGCGAATTAATATGTGGAAAACGATTGTTCGACGTGTATTAATTATGATTCCGCAATTGATTATTTTAAGTTTATTAATCTTCTTATTAGCGAAGTTAATGCCAGGTGACCCATTCACAGGGATGATTTCACCAGAAACAGACCCAAACCGCATTGAAGAATTACGTGAGTTAGCAGGGTTAAATGATCCATGGTATGTACAATACTGGAATTGGATTACAAGAGCTTTACAAGGTGATTTTGGTATTAGTTATGCATTTAAAGATAGTGTAGCTAGCCTAATCGGAGAACGCGCATTAAACACATTATGGTTATCACTATTCAGTGTTATTCTTTTATATTTAATTGCCATTCCATTAGGTATTTATGCAGGACGCTTCCAAAACTCTTGGTTTGATAAAGGAACGGTTTTATATAGCTTTGTCAGCTATGCGATTCCAACATTCGTTCTAGGTCTGTTATTTCTTTTCTTATTCGGATATAAACTCGATTGGTTCCCTACAAGTGGTACCGTCGATGTAAAATACGACAAAGGTACATGGGATTATTTCTGGAATAAGTTCTATCACTTAATCCTACCGGGTATTACCTTTGCTTTACTTGGTACAACAACAGTTATTCAGTACCTACGTTCAGAAGTAATCGATGCAAAAACGCAGGATTATGTAAAAACTGCTCGTAGTAAAGGTGTACCAATGAAAACAATTTATTCGAAGCATATTTTTAGAAATTCATTACTTCCAATCGCCGCATTTATCGGCTTTACGATTACTGGTTTATTAGGTGGATCAATTTTCATCGAAACAATTTTCGGATATCCAGGTATGGGGCAATTATTTATCCAGTCACTTGGGCAGCGTGATTACTCGGTAATTACAGCTTTAGTTTTACTATTTGGTTTCTTATCGTTACTAGGTAGTTTAATTTCGGATATTGTTATGAGTATTGTCGATCCACGTATTCGTATTGACTAACCATTAATCAAAGATAAAGAGGTGAAGAAGGATGCAACAATTAGAAGAAAAAGCAATGGCGCAAGATGAAGGTACACCCGCAACTGGGTTAAAAGTAATCTGGCGTGAATTTAAGAAAGACAAACTAGCGTTAACTTCGCTCATCTTACTTGTCGGGATTATTCTCGTAACGTTTATTTGGGCATTTACTATAAATAAAGAAGAATTAATGAATATCAGTTTATATGATGAATTTGCACCACCTGGCACGAACGGCTTCATTTTAGGGGCCGACCAAGGTGGTAGTGATGTATTTGGTCAATTGATTTTAGGCGCACGTAACTCATTAGCAATTGCGATTTCCATTACGGTCATCACAGGTATTATTGGGGTTGTGACAGGATTAGCTGCTGGTTACTTCGGTGGCATCATTGATACGATTATTATGCGTATCATCGATTTCTATATTACACTTCCAACATT
Source organism: Candidatus Kurthia equi (assembly GCA_018065935.1). Classification (GTDB taxonomy): domain Bacteria; phylum Bacillota; class Bacilli; order Bacillales_A; family Planococcaceae; genus Kurthia; species Kurthia equi. Next base: position 2,571 of record JAGHSJ010000103.1, on the reverse strand, counting down.
AATGATCATTATTGTATTCGTAACAATCGTACCTAAATACAATGTTATTACTTTTGTATTAATCATGAGTGCATTCTTATGGGTTGGAACAGCGAGGTTAATTCGAAGCAAGGTGCTCTCCGAGGGGAAACGTGATTATGTTCACGCCTCTAAAACAATGGGGACAGGTGATTTTGCCATTATGTTAAAAGGCGTATTACCAAACATCAGCTCACTTTTAATTGTTGAGCTCACATTAAATTTTGCAGGGAATGTAGGCATCGAAACAGGGCTTTCATTCTTAGGCTTCGGTCTTCCTCCTGACGTACCGAGTTTAGGTACATTAGTTGGAGCAGCAAGTAATCCAACGGTTCTTGAGAACTATTGGTGGGTATGGTTACCCGCATCAGCACTTATTTTAGTGTTAATGCTGGCAATAAATTATGTTGGACAGGCCTTGCGTCGTGCAGCAGATTCAAAACAAAGATTAGGATAAAGGGAGGAAACATCACATGAAGAAACAGAATTGGTTATTACTAACTGTTCTTGCGGCACTAATGCTAGTATTAGCAGCTTGTGGCGGCGGCGATAAGGACAAAACATCAACTAAAGAAAAAGAAAAAGTTGATACTTCTGCTTTACCAGTAGAAGCAAAAAATGAAGATAAAGCAATTAAAGGCGGTACATTAAAAGTAGCATTAAGTTCAGATGCTCCATTCAAAGGTATGTTCAGCTATGAATTATACCAAGATGCATATGATGCAGAAATCTTAACTTTTGCTTCAAACGCTATCTTCACAACAAAAGAAGATTTCTTACTTGACGATGATGGCTTAGCAAAATTAGAAGTAGATGAAAAAGCAAACAAAGCTACAATCACTATCCAAAAAGACGTTAAATGGTCTGACGGTGAACCATTCACTGCTGAAGACGTAATCTATCCATACTACATCATCGGTGATAAAGATTACACTGGTGTTCGTTATGATACTGATTTCCAAAATATCGTGGGTGCTAAAGAATTCCACGATGGTAAAGCAAAAGACATTTCTGGTATCAAAAAAATTGATGACCACACTGTGGAAATCGAATTCAAAAAAGTTTCACCAGCAATCTACTCTGGCGGTGACGGTTTATGGGGCTACGCAGCACCTAAACATCAGTTAGAAGATATCGCTGTTAAAGATTTAGAAAAATCAGATGCAATCCGTAAAAATCCAGTTACACTTGGTACATTCGTAATTAACAAAATTGTTAAAGGTGAATCAGTAGAATTAGTTGCAAATAAAAACTACTGGAAAGGCCAAGCTAAATTAGACAAAGTTGTAATCGAAGTAGTTCCTTCTTCTTCAATCGCAGCAGCACTAAAAGCTGGTAAATATGACTTATCATTACCTAACTACCCTGCAAATGATTACGGTTCAATCAAAGACTTCAAAAACATTACTGTTTTAGGTCGTCCTGAATTAGCTTACTCTTACCTAGGTTTCAAAATGGGTAAATGGGATTCAAAAGCTTCTGAAGTTGTAGTAAACCCAGAGGCTAAAATGAATGATCAAAAATTACGTCAAGCTGTAGCTTACGCTATGAATATCGAAGAAGTAGCAGATGTATACTATGACGGTTTACGTTCACGTGCGAATTCATTAATTCCACCAGTATTCTCAGCATTCTATGATGATTCATTAGAAGGTTACAAATACGATAAGAAAAAAGCTGAAGCTTTATTAGATGAAGCTGGTTACAAAGATACAGACAATGACGGTATTCGTGAAGATAAAGATGGTAAACCATTCTCTATCAAACTTGCTGGTATGGCTGGATCAGATAAAGATGAAAAAATCGTTCAATTCTACATCCAAAACTGGAAAGACGTAGGTCTTAAAGTAGAATTAACAACTGGTCGTTTAATCGAGTTCAACTCATTCTACGATAAAGTTGGCGCTGACGATAAAGATATCGACATGTTTATGGCTGCATGGGGTACAGGTACAAACCCATCACCAGCAGGATTATACTCTAAAGCTGCATCATTCAACTATTCACGTTACACAACTACAGAACTTGAAGAGATGTTAACTGCAATTGATTCTCCTGAAGCTTTAGATGCGGATTACCGCTCAGATGCATTCAGAAAATGGCAAGAATATATGTCTGAACAAGCTGTAACAGTTCCTATGTACTTCCGTACAGAATTAATTCCTGTAAACAAACGCGTTAAAAACTACTCAATCGATTACCTAAGCAAAGATGGTTACGATAAAGTAGAATTAACTGCTGATGAGCCAATTAAATAATTAGCAAATTTGCAGCTAGAAAAGCCGGTGTCCCCCTCGACACCGGCTTTTTTTTGCGTTTTTATGAATTTTTTAGTGAACTCAATCTTCTATATGTACTTTTCATATGTAAGAACAGGTTGAGGTTAGCAAAGTGAAATAGAATTTGAAATTTTCATGAAATTTTTCTGGATATGATTTTCATTAAAATAAGACGGTTTTTTGACATGAAAATAGCTATATTTTTAATTTGATCTTAAAGTTCTAGGCGAGTGAAAAATATGATAAAAAAGTAAATGTAAATGAAGAAAATGGT
>JAGHSJ010000098.1 GCA_018065935.1 Candidatus Kurthia equi | reverse complement strand
AGATAATAGTGATTTAATTGTTTTTTCTAAAAATTGTTGACAGTTCGGAAATCGAAATGTTAATATTTAGAAACACGATACAAAGTGAATAAAATCGAAATGGAGGTATGAATTATGAACACATTAGTATTATCAGGATATTCAGTTTTACCAATCGTTCAAAACATGCCTCTACTTAACAACAACTAGTACAATTCTGTATTAATACTGTCTTGTTAGTATTGGCAACATATACGTTTCCAATACTCTATGAAGACGCATGCTCTTTAGAGTATGCGTCTTTTTGTCGTTTTGTAGAGGAAAAAGGGTTCAGGGAGAAGGGATAAGAAATGTTTTCAGTTTTATTTAAATTAAAATGGTTTTTTAAAGAAAATTGGCGAAGGTATGTAGTTGCACTCCTTTTGTTAACTATTGCCAATGTATTAGAAGTGATTCCACCAAAATTAATTGGTAACACAATTGATGCCATCCACAAAAGAGAATTAACAACAGAGCTTTTATGGACATATATTTGGATTTTTATCCTTTTATTAATTGCGATGTATGTGGTGAATATGATTTGGCAGTTTAAATTATTCGGTGGTTCGAATTTAATTCAGAAAGAATTACGCCAAAAACTAATGGGTAAATTTTTAAAAATGCGTCCACCTTTTTACGAAAGAAATCGTACAGGGGATTTAATGGCGCGTTCAACAAATGATTTGCAGGCAGTAGCAGAGACAACAGGTTATGGCATTATGATGCTGGCCGATTCCTCACTGTATTTAATTACAATTTTAGTGATGATGGGATTCACTATTTCATGGCCTCTTACACTTGCCGCTATTTTACCGTTACCATTGTTGGGCTTTGCACTAAAAATAATTGGTGAGAAAATCCATAAACGCTATGGTGTCTCACAGGCTGCTTTTGGTGAATTGAATGATAGTGTACTAGAAGCGGTTGAAGGGGTTCGCGTGATTCGTGCGTACACCCAAGAGCCTGAGATGGAAAAACAATTTGCTGACAAGACGGAGGAAGTTGTTCAGAAAAATTTAAAAGTATCTATTGTTAATGGTTTATTTGGTCCGATAAGTAAGGTGCTTACATCGATGAGTTATGTCATTGGCTTAGGTTATGGTGCTTATCTTGTATCAATTGATTCTATTACTGTAGGGGAACTTGTCACATTTAATGTGTATTTAGGTATGGTTGTATGGCCAATGATGGCAGTTGGTGAATTAATCAATGTCTTGCAACAAGGGAATGCCTCATTAGATCGAGTGATGGAAACCTTAGAAGAGAAGGATGATGTGCCAGATCCACAGCAGGCGAAAATTGTACGCACACCATCGAGTATTACCTTTAAAAACGTAAGTTTCCAATATCCATTGTCACAATCAGTGAACTTAACGAATTTGGAAGTGGCGTTGGATCGTGGACAAACTTTAGGGATTGTTGGAAAAACGGGTAGTGGGAAGACAACTATTGTGAAGCAATTACTGAAAGAATATCCACAGGGTGATGGTGAGCTTGCGATTGGAGAAACGGCTATCGACTTACAAACAAAGGAAAATGTTTTAAGTTGGATTGGCTATGTACCTCAAAGCCATATTTTATTCTCACGTACGATTCGTGAAAATATTCGCTTTGGGAAGCCAGACGCGACAGAGGAAGAAATACTCGCTGCGATTAAAATGGCTAATTTTGAAGATGATTTACGCCGATTGCCACAGGGCTTAGAGACGCTTGTTGGTGAAAAAGGTGTATCACTTTCAGGCGGTCAAAAGCAGCGTATTTCGATTGCTCGTGCATTTATCCGAAATCCTGAAATTTTGATATTAGATGATTCACTGTCTGCGGTTGATGCGAAAACAGAAAGTGCGATTATCACAAATATTCAAAAAGAAAGACAAAATAAAACAACGATTATCGTTACCCATCGTCTATCAGCTGTAAAACAAGCAGAGAAAATAATTGTAGTTGATGATGGCAAAATTATTGAGCAGGGTACACATGAAGAGTTAATTGCTCAAAATGGCTGGTACAAAGAACAGTTCGACTTACAGCAGGTAGAAGGGGGGCAAGCATAATGTCAGTAGGTAAAAGATTATGGCAGTATGCCCTTCAATTTAAGAAGGAAATGATTATTGGTTTAGTATTACTTGCGATTTCAGTTGTGGCGGATTTATCTGGCCCTTTAATTGTAAAATATATATTGGATCATTATGTATCAAATATGCCTGACTCAGGGCTACAGGTGAAGCCTTTATATGCAATGCTAGGCGCTTATCTAGGCGTAGCTATCATTTATGCGATTTTCCGTTATGCACAGTTTTACATGCTACAGCTGGGCTCTAATCGCATTGTGCAAAAGATGCGTAAAGATGTCTACGGTCATCTACAAAAATTGGCCATCAGTTATTTTGACCGATTACCAGCAGGGAAAGTAGTATCACGCGTAACTAATGATACGGAAGCTATCCGCGAATTATTTGTTACCGTTGTTTCACAATTTGCTTCAAGTATTATGACGCTATCAGGGATTTTCATCATCATGTTCATGTTGGATTGGCGAATGGGTGCTTTTGCATTAATTATCGTACCGATTTTAATTGTATGGGTGATTGTTTATCGAAAATATGCTTCAAAATACAATCATATTGTCCGTTCAAGATTATCCGATTTAAACGGAATGTTGAATGAATCTATTAATGGTATGACGATTATTCAAGCCTATGGTCAAGAAGCGAATATGAAAAAAGAATTCGACGACATCAATAATGAGCATTATAAATACAATAATAAATTATTATTTTTAGATTCTGTTACGTCTCATAATTTAGTAGGCGTTATCCGAATGCTTATTTTCATCGTCTTTATTTGGTACTTTGGTTCTCAAGAAATAGCAGGTGAACTAGTTGTATCAGTCGGGGTACTATATGCCTTTGTGGAGTACATTACACGTACGATGAATCCGATTATGCAAATCGTCGACCAACTTTCAAGATTAGAACGTTCAAATGTTGCTGCAAGCCGTGTATTTGAAGTGATGGATTTTGAAGGAGAAGAAGTCGTAAAAGAAGAATTACCGCGCTACAAGGGACATGTGCAATTTGAACATGTTTGGTTCGCCTATAAAAATGATGAGTATGTATTAAAGGATATCAATATTGAAGCGAAGCAAGGGGAAACGATTGCATTGGTTGGTCATACCGGATCGGGAAAATCGTCTATTATGAATTTACTCTTCCGCTACTATGATGTATCAAAAGGTAGTATTAAAATTGACGGAGAAAATATAGAAAATCATTCAAGACAAACGATTCGACAACATATGGGAATTGTTTTACAGGACCCTTATTTATTCACTGGTACGATTGCAACGAATGTTAGCTTAAATGACCCAGCGATTACACGTGAAAAAGTAGAACAGGCATTAGAGGCAGTTGGCGGGGAACGTGTGCTCAAAAATCTACCAGGTGGCATTGATGAGCCTGTTATAGAGAGAGGAAGTACATTGTCTTCAGGGCAAAGACAATTGGTATCTTTTGCTCGAGCATTAGCATTTGATCCAGCAATCTTAATTTTAGATGAAGCTACTTCGAATATTGACTCGGAAACAGAGGAAATTATTCAGCATGCCATGGATGTTCTAAAACAAGGGCGTACAACATTCATCATCGCACATCGCTTATCGACAATTAAAAATGCAGATAAGATTCTTGTGTTAGATGCAGGAGAAGTTGTTGAACAAGGAAATCACGAGGAATTACTGGCGCTTGGTGGACGTTATGAGCAAATGTATAAACTACAATCAGGCATCAAAGCGGATTAAAAGACTATAAAACAATACGTGATTCCATAAAAAGAAGGCACCGCATTTTTAAAATTGCGATGCCTTCTTTCTTATATTTAAACAAAATCTGTTGTTCTTGGTTAGGCATCATATACATGAAATAACATAAGCTCATTAATGTCTTTCTTTAATTGCTCTGTTACTAAATAACCTTTCGGAAGTTCAATTTCGATGTCACCATCCCCGTGGTAAATCGCTTCAATTTTTTCTCTATTATAATAGAAGGAGATACGCCAGCCCGGAAGTTCTCCTTGATATAGTTTGCTAAAAGTAAAATGTTGAATCATCATTCATTCCCCCTTGTGTTCAGTATAATGGAATGGTTAGTTAAAATGCCAATACAAGGTAAAGCGATTCGTTTTCCGTATAATAATTACTCTGTTATAATAACGATAGTTTATAGAAAAGGGTGAACATCAAATGAATGCATTCTTCACAGTTCTCTTTATGGTAGTCGTAGGTGCTTTAATAGGTGGCGTAACGAATCACGTAGCTATTAAAATGCTTTTTAGACCTCATGAAGCTAAATATTTATGGGGCAAACGCATACCATTCACACCAGGTTTGATTCCCAGAAGAAGAGATGAGTTAGCAAAGCAACTTGGTAAAACAGTTGTGAAATATTTATTAACACCAGAAACATTCCGCGGCAAATTCTTCAATGATGACATGAAGGGCAAAGCGAATAACTGGTTAAATCAAAAAACACGTGAAATTGTTTTTACAGAAGATAAAACATTACAACAGTGGCTAAATCAAGCAGGGTTATCTAATGTACCTGATGTAATTGAGAAAAAAGTTGATGAATTGATTGTTCATCAAATGGCAAATATGCAAAATGTATTATCAACTCAAACGGTGGAGCAGTTACTACCAGCGAGTTGGCAAGAACGTGCAGATTCTAAAATCCCCGAAATATCTCGCTATATTTTAAATAAGGGCGATGATTATTTTGAATCTGAAGAAGGCATTCAAACAATTAAAGGATTAATTGATGGCTTTTTAACATCAAAAGGCACTTTTGGTGGAATGATTCAAATGTTTATTGGTGATGGCTCTTCACTTGTACCCATGTTTCAACGTGAAGTGAAAAAATTCATTACCTCTGACCAAACATTTAGTATGTTAAACGATATGATTACAAAAGAATGGACAAAAATTCAAGTGCAAACAGTGCCTCAATTACTAGGGGAGCTGGACTTCACTTCGACAACTGAACGTGTTCAAAACTATGCACGTCAGCAGTTAGCCATTCGTGATCGCTTAGATTTACCACTCGTACATTATTTACCGCAGGGAGCAGAGTGGTTACAAACAAATGCCTATCCAAAATTAGTGGATAAAACATTCGTACAGATTGAATCTAAATTAGAAGATATTTTAGTAAGTATGGATTTAGAAACAGTCGTTAAAGAACAAGTAGACAAATTCCCTGTATCGGTACTTGAAGATCTTGTATTAGGTATTTCTAAACGTGAGTTTAAAATGATTACTGTACTCGGCTTTGTGTTAGGTGGTATTATTGGGGTAATCCAAGGATTAATTGCAATCTTATTTTAACTAAAAAGGAGTTTTTACATTGATTAATATTTACAACGATTTAAATAAATTAGAGGCTACTTTCCGTCAAACAGAGGAATTTAAAGCACTAGAAGCAGCTATCGAAGACGTGAAAACAGATGAATCAGCAGTTGCATTATTTTCTAACTTCCGCAAAATGCAAATGACGCTTCAAGAAAAACAACAAAGTGGCGAAGAGTTAAATGAAGATGAATTACAATACGCTCAAAAAACAGCTCAATTAGCTCAACAAAATGAAAAAATTAATAAAATGTTATTAGCTGAAATGACATTAAGTGCAATTATCGAAGAAATTAACCGCGTATTAGTAAAACCAGTACAAAACTTATACGATGGTATTCAAGAAAAATAAGTAACTTAAAGGAATAGGTGCTATAAAAAACATAGCTATGGTTCCAAGAAGTTTATAATAAAAAGCCTGAATCGCTAATGAATAAGCGATTCGGGCTTTTTTAGTAATTAAATTAGTAAAAAGATTAAATTTGATTTTTACTTGTAAATGAAAAGGTAGAAAAGAAAGGAATCGAATTCATTTTTTCATACGAAAGAAAAAGTAACCTTACATAGAGGCTAGATTTTCAGATGATTGATGAATACGTTGCGAATTTTCTTGAATGGAATTCACACTAGAGGTGAGATCAGTAACGTTTTTAAAGAGTGCGTCATTACTAGCGGTTAGTTTATGCATATGTTCCACAATCGTAGAGAATGAATCGCCAGTAGCAATGACGCGATTACTTGATTCATCAACTAATTCCTGCAAAGTATCAGAAGTTTGAGCAATGCCTTCCGTTTTATTATGAGATTCAGCTAGTACTTGATCAACTTCCATTAAAGATGCTTTCGTACTTTCAGCTAATTTCCGTACTTCCTCAGCAACAACTGCAAACCCTCTCCCATGCTCACCAGCCCTTGCAGCTTCAATGGAAGCATTTAATGCCAAGAGATTTGTCTGATTGGCAATTTGAGTAATAATTTCAGCGATAGACGTAATCTTTTCATTTAGTGTGTGTAGTTGTGTCACATTATCTTTAATCGCATGCATCGTTTCTTGTAAATGTGCTGAGTTTTCTTCCGTTTGTTTTAAACTTTTTTGTTCTTGAACAGCAGCCTCGCGAACCTCCTCTGTTAAAGAAGAATTGTCACTGGAGAGAGATTCTAAATTGCCTAACACCGTCATCATTTCGAGAATATCATTGTTTGTTTCATTCGTAATTTCACTAAGTGATGCAGAACTTTCACGTATAGCAACCATCATCTCAGCTTGGCGAGCGTTTTCCCTGGTTAATGCTTCTTGATGTTGTTCCTCATAGGATTCTAAAACAATTTGTTGTTCAAAATTTAAAATTTTGGAAATGGCAGCGAGAATTTTAAATTGATCAGATGCTTGAAATTCTGTCAACTGAACAAGTGAAAAGAAGTAATTCATCAAATCTTGAAAAGCACTCATATACCATTTGGATGCAAGTCCAATTCGTACATGAACAGTTGCAATCCGATGACGCTTTTCTATAAATTCCTCATTGATAACGCCATCGAACATTTCACTAATATGTTTATTTAAAGTTTGCTGAAGGCGACTAACGGAACTATTATCTTGAATGATTCTCCCAAGAGAAGGCTCCTTTTCTAAGTTCTTATAAAAATTAGCAACAATTAATTCGATGTTTTCTTTTAATAAAGGTTTCATTACACGTAAAATGGCGAGGTCATCTGTTGTTAGTTGAATCATTTGCATTTGTGTTTGAATGGAATTACTTAAAGAGGGGGAAATTGAAACAAAGGGAAGCTCTTGTAATAAAACGGAATCTAAATTTTGTTCGTCGACATAGTTTTTCTTCGCAAAAAGTGCCATATACTTTAGTCATCTCCTAAGTCTACTTATTCTTTACTAAATAATAGAGGTAGTTTATTTCGTTCAAGTTGATCACAGATGCAACTAAAGGATTAGAATTTCTAGTAAAAAAATTCATTTTAGACATTATATTCGCAGTATCTAATGATGTAGGAAATATCTTGAATGAGGCAAGTAAATCTAATTCTGTTACAGGTATGATTTTAAAATAAAGTTATTTCAAGGAAGTGAAAATCCATATTTATTGATAATATAGCC
>JAGHSJ010000161.1 GCA_018065935.1 Candidatus Kurthia equi | reverse complement strand
ATAACATACCCTGTCATAGAATACTTCTAACCTTAATTATTTATAATATATTCGGCAAATTTGGATTTATGCTCTGCTCTAAGTTCTACTTTCAGCAGTGTCCCTTGCTCTTCATACTTCGTATCTAGAATCGTTGATTTTTCATTTAAAAAAGAAACAAGCTCCCCTTTATCATACGGAACTAAAATACTGACTGTTTCATAATCAGCAAAAATTTCTTTTCTTATTAGAGTGATTAATTCATCTAAACCAACATCTTCTTTAGCAGATAACCAAATACGATTTTGATTGATAACTGGATATTCTATATCTGCTCGATCTGCTTTGTTGTAGACATAGATTGTAGGTACATCTTCTACACCAACTGCTTGTAATGTATTATTTGTTACCTCAACCATGTATTCACTTTCTTCATTTGAAGCGTCAACTACATGCAATAGTAAATCTGCATCGCGCGCTTCTTCTAGCGTTGAACGGAAAGCTTTTACAAGATGATGGGGTAATTTACTTACAAACCCTACAGTATCCGTTAATAAGAATTTTTTATTATCCTCTAAATCAATTTGACGAACTGCCGTTTCAAGCGTTGCAAAAAGCATATCTTTTTCAAAAACTTGTTTATGCTCTTCTTCCGTCGTACGAGCGAGAAGTTGATTCATAATAGTCGACTTCCCTGCATTCGTATAACCAACTAGAGAGACAACTGGAATATTATTTTTTCTACGTTGTTTACGTTGTGTTTCACGCTGCTCTTTTATTTCTTCTAAGTCACGGCGTAATTTTGTAATCTGATCTTCAATTTTACGGCGATCTAGTTCTAATTTTGTTTCCCCGGCTCCACGGTTAGCAAATCCACCACCAGCGCCCCCACCTTGACGTGATAGAGAGTTGTGAAGACCGATTAATCTTGGCAGCATATATTGCAGCTTCGCAATTTCAACTTGCATCTGCGCTTCTTTTGTTTTTGCACGTCTTGCAAAGATATCTAAAATAAGAATGGTACGGTCAATAACTTTACATTCTAAATCTCTTTCTAAATTACGAATTTGAGCTGGTGATAATTCATTATCAAAAATCACAAGATTCGCATCTAGCTCTTCAAATAATGCCTTAATCTCCTCGATTTTACCTGTACCAACATAATGTGAAGCAGTTACGCGTTCTAAATTCTGTGTAATTTTCCCTGCGACTTCAACATTCAAAGCTTCTGCTAAATTTGCTAGTTCTTCCATAGAATATTCAAAGTGTGTGTCTTTTTTTAAATTAACTCCTACTATTATTGCTCTTTCTTGTATCTCTTTAATTTCGTTCAAAAAAATTCCTCCTCTAATCACCTGCGTGCAAAAAACGTCCGAGCTATTTTTCTCAACAAAAAAAGGACAGAGCAAACATACGTTTACTCTCCCCTCTCAATTTAGACTTTCAAAATAGAAGACGTAGTTCGTCACAGATGATGTATTTAGTTGCATTTGCCATCATTTAGTCGAATACGTGTATTAATCATTTTGAAAGCCTCCCGTCCGTAAAGTTACAACTATCCTAACATAGAGCTATTCAATTGTCCAAGATTGTACGATTTCGATATCTTGTAAACGCTCTTTCGTATCATCAGATTCGATGAATTCAAACACTGTATTTTCTAGTTTTAATGTATTCCCTTTCGTAGGTAATGATAATAAACGTGACCAATGGGTTAATTTCTTTTCCACGTCATGTACATGGAAGATGCATTTCTTAATCGCTAATTCTTCATTTTCTGCTTTAAGCGTTCCGTCTGCACGTAACGCCTGTAGACGCTGTTCTTTTTCCTGCTCCCATTCGATAAAAAATGGATAGGGTAAGCTATTGTCTATTTTTTGATTGATAAAGAGCATTTTCCAACGTCTTATTTCACCAGAAGTTGTTTTTCTTTCAGAAGAAATGATGCCGCTTGTTTTATAACCCATTTTTTGAAAATAACGATCCATTTTAGCCAAATCCGTCGTTCGTAAACAAATAGAAGAAAAGCCTTCTCTATCAGCAAGATCAAATAGTAGCTGTTTGATTAATGGATGGTCACTTTTCTTAGCAATTATTTCATTTTCTACTGCCAACCACTCAATATAACTAGACTGTGTATAAAAAAGTGCGTTGTATGTTCCCCAATGTAAATGTTGTCCACCAATAACTGGATGAATTCCTGCAATCAGTTGGCTCTGAGCTATTTCTGAAGGACTTTTCTTAGTAAAATTCACTACATGATCTAGTTCAAACATACAAACATCCCCTTATTTATAAAAACATTCTATTATTTATCTCTTTTGAAAATCGTCACCATCTCATCAAATTCTTTTTCAATCTCTTCATCTTTTTTATACGTAATTAAGCTGACAATTACTGCGACAATTAAACACGCAACAAAACCTGGCACAATTTCATATAACTGGTCATGTAAATCTTTATTTTGTCCCCAAACATAAGCTACTACTGCACCGACTATCATGCCAGATAGTGCGCCCCAATTTGTGATTTTACGCCAGAAGAGTGTTAATAAAATAATTGGGCCAAATGCTGAACCAAATCCTGCCCATGCAAATGCGACTAGCGCTAAAATCGTATTATCTTGATCCCATGCACCCCAAATAGCGAATAATGATACTACTAATACTGCCATTCTTCCTAAAAATACATAGTGGCCGTCTGTCCCTGTTTTATGGAACAATGTTTTATAAATATCTTCTACTAAAGCTGAAGACGTCACGATTAGTTGCGAAGAAATAGTACTCATAATAGCTGCTAAAATTGCAGCTAACATGATTCCTGCAATAAATGGATGGAAAATAATTTGTCCTAGCACGATGAAGATTGTTTCAGGTTTTTCAAGCGTTAATCCTTGTTGTTGGAAATAAGCAACACCGACTAATGCTGTTGCAAGTGCACCTAATAAACTTAAAATCATCCAGCCAATCCCAATTCTTCTTGCCTGTTTTGTTTCTTTGACACTACTAATCGCCATAAAACGGACGATAATATGTGGTTGTCCGAAATAGCCTAGCCCCCAAGCAAGTGATGACACAACACCTGTGAAGGTTGCTGTTGCTGTAAAACTTAATAAATCTACATTGACAGCTTTGATTGAATCAATTGTTTCACTAAGGCCACCATTTAAAATAAGTCCACCTATAGGGACAATTATAAGAGCTAAAAACATAACTAATCCTTGGATAAAATCGGTATAACTAACTGCCAAGAATCCTCCAAATAATGTATAGGCGACTACTACCGCTGCTACAAGTAGTAAACCTGTGTGATAACTATAGCCAAATGAACTTTCAAAGAATACGCCTCCAGCTACCATCCCAGAAGAAACATAGAAAGTGAAGAATACAAGAATAATTAATCCAGATGCAATTCGTAATAATTTTGTTTTATCTCGTAAACGATTATCTAAATAACTAGGAATCGTAATGGAGTTATTTGAAACCTGTGTGTAGACACGTAGTCTAGGTGCTACAAATAACCAGTTTAAATAGGCACCAATTGTTAAGCCAATTGCTATCCAACCCTCTACTAACCCCCATGCATAAATAGCACCTGGTAAGCCCATTAATAGCCACCCAGACATATCTGCTGCACCTGCACTAAGCGCTGTTACTGCCGGACCTAATGAACGACCGCCTAACATATAATCTGTTAAGTTATCTGTACGCTTAAACGCATACCAGCCAATTAATAGCATAACCGCCATGTAAATAACAATTGCTATGAGTTGATATCCATTGTCTGTCATACCCCTTTCCTCCATTCATAATTTTTTATAATCCTTTTTTTTGTGTAAAAAACAGGATTAAGTATGTTATTTTTTATTTTACCACGCTAACCACTCAATTGGTAATTTCACCCTTTTATTCAGAAACAACAAATAAATTTTTTTAGCTTAGAATTGTCTAGTTTTATAAGAAAATTGACATCTTTTTCTATTGACTATACTTTTTTTTCTGTTATTATTTAAATTAACTTCAATGCGTTGAAGTGACAAAGTAAATATTCATTTCCTTCTGTGATTTAGTAAAATGAAAATCTTGCAGCTAATAGAGACTAGATGCTCGCTGAAAATCTAGGCAACTTCCATTTGAATTACACCACAGGTTTTATTGGAAATCTTAAGTGATTAGATTCTATATCTAATAATTAGGGTGGTACCGCGGAGTTTCCTTCGTCCCTTGCAGGGGATTGTAGGGATTTTTTTATGAAAAAATATAAACAAACGAAATTTATATACTATGCAAGAAACTAAACTAGCAAATGGAGGAATTTTCATGTTTCGTATCTCAGCTAAAATTACACCATCGATTTTTGAAGCATTACTAATTATTTCGCTGATTATTTTAACGATGAGTTTTATAATTATAAAATTTGATGCCTCACCTCATATTCCTATTTTATTTTCAATTATTATTCTTCTTATTTATGGGGGAATAAAAAAAGTAGCCTACAAGGACTTAGAGCACGGCATGATTGAAGGATCGAAGGCTGGACTTGGAGCTATTTTCATTTTCTTCTTTATTGGTATTTTAATTAGTGCGCTACTTATGGGCGGAACAATTCCTACACTTATTTACTTAGGTTTCGAAACAATTACACCCCATTTCTTCTTTGCAATTGTTTTCTTGGTTTGTTGTGTAGTTGGTGTGGCTGTAGGTAGTTCATTAACAACTACGGCAACAATTGGTGTGGCATTTATTGGTATGGCTTCTGCAATGGATATTTCATTAGCGATTACCGCTGGTGCTATCGTTTCTGGTGCCTTTTTCGGCGATAAAATGTCCCCTATTTCAGATACAACTAATTTATCTTCATCTATTATGCAAGTCGATTTATTCGACCATATTAAAAATATGGCTTGGACAACTGTGCCAGCTTTAATTATTTCGACAATTTTATATGCGGTACTGTCTCCAAGTAAATCAATTGCACAAACAAAATCAATTGATATTTTTCAAAAAGCATTGGCTGACACTGGTTTAATTCATTGGTATGCATTGATTCCGATTGTAATGCTCATCATCATGGCAATTATGAAAATCCCTGCGGTACCTACATTGGCATTAACAACATTTGTAGCTATCATTCTTGGATTCTTCATGCATAGCTATAATATGAGCGCTATTATTGATATTTTATTTAATGGATTCCATTCGGACACTGGCGTAAAAGATATTGACTCTTTACTTACACGTGGTGGCTTAATGAGTATGTTCCCAACAATTGGGCTCGTTCTACTTGCTCTATCAATGGGAGGGCTACTATTTACATTAGGTATTATTCAAACAATTTTAACGAAGGTCGAACATATTTTCCGCAGCATTGGTTCTACAATCACAGCTGCTGCAGGGACTGCAATTGGTATCAACTTTTTAGTTGGTGAACAATATCTTTCCATTTTATTAACAAGTGAAGCATTCCAATCACCTTTTAAAAAGGTTGGGCTTCATAATAAGAATTTAGCACGTGTTGTTGAAGATGCTGGTACAGTTGTCAATCCACTTATCCCATGGAGCGTCTGCGGAATATTTATTACAACGGTTTTAGCTGTTCCAACTACCACTTACTTCCCATTTGCTTTCTTTTGTTTACTGTCACCTATTTTAACCATTTTCTTTGGTTGGACAGGCAAAACATTAACGTATTTAAAAACTGAAGAAAAATAACATAGTCTCTTCCATACTCCTTCTATAGAAAAATGTGATAAACTAACCCATAGTTTAAAACGTATCTATAGAAGGAGTTTTTTTATGGAATTTCAAGAAATGCTAGAACAGGTGAACACACGCCTAGCAAATGAACAGTTGATTTCAGCTACCATTAGTCAACCAAGACAAAAATCGAATGATTTAAAACGCATAAAATTAAAACCAATTGAATTAAAAGGTATCTATCATATCCAAATTGAATATCAGTATGAGCGTATCCTAAAACACGAAAACATTCTAATAGAAGAAATGCCGAATAAAATGGCTTCATTCTTTGAAGATTTCCGCCAAATGCAGGGTGAATTTACAGAGGACAACATTCAAATTCAACTTTCTAAAAAAAATAAAGTGTTGTTTAAATCAACAAAAAACCCAGAAACAAAAAAAGTGAATTTATCACATAATCGTAAAAAACAATATTTACTCGATCCAGATATTGCGCACCCTTTCTTAATTCGTTTAGGGGTTCAAAGTCCTGACGGAAAAGTAAAAAAACAAAAATATGATAAATTTAAACAAATTAATCGTTTCATTGAATTTATTGATGATTCATTGGATTACTTACCAAAAGATCGTACGATTCGTATTCTAGACTTTGGCTCAGGTAAATCCTATTTAACTTTTGCACTATACCATTACTTAAAAGTTATCAAGGGACTTGATATTCGTGTAACGGGACTCGATTTAAAAAAAGAAGTCATAGAGCACTGTGCACAAATCGCAAAAGACCTACAATATGATCAATTAGAATTCCTTGTTGGGGATATTAATGACTATAATGGTGAATCAGCTGTGGATATGGTCGTTACCTTACATGCGTGTGATGTTGCAACAGATATGGCCCTTTCACGTGCAGTTAAATGGAAGGCACAAGTCATTCTTAGTGTTCCTTGCTGTCAGCATGAGCTAAATCGTCAACTTGATTCATCACCTTTGAATGTGATGTTACAACATGGCTTAGTAAAAGAACGTTTTGCCGCATTAGCGACTGATTCTATTCGTGCAGAAATTCTTCAACTAGTCGGTTATGATGCACAGCTTCTTGAGTTTATCGATATGGAAAACACACCGAAAAACATCTTAATTCGCGCTTACAAAACAGGTCGAGTTGCCACTGAACAACAGCGTCAAGGCTATAAAGAGTTTACGAACTTTTTACAGGCGACACCCTTTTTAGAAAACGAACTAAAAGAAATGCTTCAGTTTAAATAATGCCATCAAAAGAATAGTTATAACTGGAAGGACCACTACAAGTAATTGAATATAATAAAAGCCAAACTGCTTAGTAGCGTAGTTTGGCTTTTATTATGAAATATAGAAAATGAAAAAGTCTTTTATCCTATACTTTTCTATCTATTTTTAATGAAACAACCTATTTGTTATCTTGATTATGTTTTTATTTTCCTCAATTTTCAGCACTAAAACTATTTTAAACAAACAACCTCAAAATAGACAATTTTTTTACTTTTCATAATACCTTGACCATTAATTTGATAACGATTATCATTATCAAGGTAAATAAACAAATACTAGAATGTAGAAAGCGGGATTATATTTATGAAATCAAAATCAATTTTAACTACTATTCTTTTAGCAGGTACACTACTTACTGCAGCATGTGGTAATTCAGACGATACAAAAAAAGAAGATACTTCTAAAAAAACTGAACAAACTTCTAAAACTGAAGCAATCAACTTAGATAAAGAAGTAGTAGCTTATAAAGAGTTCGCTATGGAGCAATTAGATCAATTTACAATTGAAACAGAAAAATTTGTCACTGCTGTAAAAGCTGGCGACATTGACGAAGCAAAAGAAATTTATCCTACTGCTCGTATGTATTTTGAACGTTCAGAACCTATCGCTGAAAGCTTTGGGGACTTAGACCCTCGTATTGATGCACGCTTAGCTGATGTAAAGGATGAAGGTAATTCTGAAGAAGATTGGTCTGGGTACCATAAAATCGAACAAGGTCTTTGGGTAGAAAATACAACTAAAGGGTACGAAGAAATTGCAGATCAACTTCTAGCAGACTCGAAAGAATTACGTGCACGTGTAGAAACAGTTGAAGTAACACCTAAATTAATGGTAAATGGTGCAGTTGACTTGTTAAATGAAGTATCTACTTCTAAAATTACTGGTGAAGAAGAAATCTATTCTCATACTGACCTATATGACTTCAAAGCGAATATTGAAGGTGCAGAAAAAATCTTTACGATTTTAGAACCTTCAATTAATGAAAAAGATGCGGCTCTTGCAACAAATCTTACTGAAAAATTTAAAAACGTGAATGATTTATTAGCTAACTACGAAACAAAAGATGGTGGCTATGTATCCTACACTGAATTAAAAGATTCAGATACAAAAGCATTAGCCGAAGCTGTTAACCAACTTGGAGAACCACTAGCTCAAATGGGAACTATCCTGGAGTGATTTAAATGACAAATAATAAAAATGACCATTTGTTAGAGAAAAAAATCTCGCGTCGTCAAATGCTTAAACTGACTGGAGTAGGCGCCGCTGGTATAGCTATCGGTGCTTCTGGCATGGGCGGTATTTTATCAACTTTCGGTAAAGATTGGCTTGTGGAAGATGATGATTCTACAGCCAAAAACAAAGTGAATTTTTATGGTAAAAATCAACCTGGAATTATGACAGCAGCTCAGAGTAATATTTATTTTGCCTCCTTAACTGTTTTAGTTAAAACAAAAGAAGAGTTGAAGCAGTTATTTAAAGATTGGACACCTCTCGCTGTGAAGCTAATGAATGGTGAATTAGTTGATCAGACAACGAATGAAATGGTTCCACCTAAAGATACTGGAGAAGCCATGGGACTTGACGCTAAAAATTTAACATTAACTTTTGGTGTAGGTCCTTCTCTCTTCGAAAAAATTAATTTTGGTGATAAAAAACCAAAAGAATTAAAAAAACTTCCCCATTTTCCTAAAGACCAACTTCAAGAGGATTTTTCAGATGGGGATATTTGCATTCAAGCCTGTGCAGATGATCCACAAGTTGCTTTTCATGCCATTCGTAATCTCGTACGTGCTGCATCTGGTCGTGTATCGCTAAAATGGGCTCAAGCTGGTTTTAATGCCATTCCAATAAAAAATGGCAAAGTAGAAACACCACGTAATCTTTTCGCATTTAAAGATGGGACTGAAAATCCAAAATCTCAAAAAGATGCGGATGACGTTGTCTATTTACAATCTGGTGAATCAAAATCTTGGCTAACAGGTGGTACATATTTAATTGCGCGTCGTATTCAAATGCATTTAGAAACTTGGGACCGCACTGCACTTGACGAACAAGATGCTACTTTTGGACGTCACCGAGATAGCGGTGCACCGATTGGCAAGAAAAATGAATTTGATGCAATGGAAATCGACCGAAAAGATGAAAATGGTAACTATATTGTTCCAGAAACATCTCATGTATTTTTAGCGAAGTCAGTTAAAGCACGCATGTTACGTCGTTCGTTCTCTTACGCATCTGGTGTTATAGATAAAACTGGCTCACATGATGCTGGTTTATTATTCATCTCATTCCAAAAAGACCCACAGCAATTTATCGATATTCAAAATAGCCTTGGGCGATTGGATAAAATGAATGAATACATTACCCACCGAGGCAGTGCATTATTTGCCTGCTTCCCTGGCGTTAAAAAAGGGAGTTTTATAGGTGAAGCACTTTTTAACACGCTTTAGTTCAATCGTATTAATTGTACTATTACTTAGTTCTACATTTGTACATCCGACAGTCCATGCAGAACCAGCAAATAACTATAGCCATTTGTACATCTCTATTAGCGATGCCATTATGGATTCAAAAAAAGATGATGAACAAGCCGCTCAAAAGGCGATTGCTACATTTAAAAAAGATTGGGAGGATTCCAATCGTGCAAGTTCAAAAGCAGCTGATGCAGTAGATGCTGCACTTGCTGACGTTGAAAAAGCGACGGACAAAGACAGTCGTTTAGCTGCGCTTTCAGAGCTTTCTAAATCTGTTGCTGCACTTGAAAAAGAAGAAAATCCAGTAGATGAGACAGCCGAACGTAAAGCCTTTTTACAAACGATGACCCCAGCTTTGGATAAACTTGAAAAAGCCATTCAATCGAAAGATGTGGATGCAGCATTAGCTGAATATACGAGCTTCAATCGTTTTTGGACGACAAACGAAAAACCAATTCGCACCTTCGATATGGGGGCTTACGGACATATTGAAGTACAAATGTCTTTCTTACGTATGGAATTAGCAAATGAACAACCCAATTTTGATGCATTACAAACTACCTTCGATTCAATGAAACAAGGGATTGTAGATTTTTCAAATAATAAAGAGGTTGGTACGGTTCAAAAAGGATTATCTTTAACTACCTTAACCGATTTAATTGACGAAGCAATTGTCGTAATTGATGCGGAAGAGTATTCTAAAGCATCCGCTAAAGTAAAGGAATTCATTACGGTTTGGCCAAATATTGAAAGTGATATAAGCACAAAAAATGCCTCACTCTATACAAAAATTGAAAGTAATATGCCGATTATCGCCAGTGAATTAATGAAGGATTCTGTTGATAGTGACGATATGAAAAAACAGTTAACAGATTTCAAACAACAAATTCAACTCGTTCAAGATGACCAAAATTATTCCATGTGGGATTCTGCATTAATCCTTCTGCGTGAAGGCTTGGAAGCATTATTAATCATCCTTGCATTAGTTGCATTCTTGAAAAAATCCGATCAACAGCATATGGCGAAATGGATTTATATTGGGGCTGGATTAGGAATTGCGGTCAGTGCCATCGCCGCCATTCTTATGTCTACTTTATTCAACTCCGACTCCATTGCTTCTAGCAGAGAAATGATTGAAGGCTATGTTGGATTAATTGCTGCCGCTATGATGATTGGTGTTGGTGTATGGATGCATAGTAAATCAAATGTAAAATCATGGAATGCCTATATTGCAAAACAAATGAATCATGCCATGTCGAAACAATCTGTTTGGGCAATGGCTGCGATTAGTTTCTTATCCGTATTTCGTGAAGGGGCAGAAACACTTATTTTCTATGCTGGTATTGCCCCTAAAATGTCTACGAATCAATTCGCACTTGGCATTGTAATTGCCGTTGTTATTTTAGCAATTGTCGCATTTTTCTTATTGAAAGTTAGTGATAAAATTCCCGTACATCGCTTCTTTGCAGTTGCGACCATACTAATTTACTTACTCGCATTTAAAATTATCGGTGTAAGTATTCATACATTACAATTAACTGATCGTATGAGTTCACATATCATTTCTGGTCTCCCTGTCTATCCAACTATTGGATTTTTTCCAACCTGGGAAACTCTAATTGGTCAGCTTATTCTACTCGTACTTATTGTTGGAACAATCATCTTTAAACGAACAACTAAAAAGTAAATTTCATTACAACTATCCCCTATAAGCAAACCTGTATAAAAGGTTGCTTATAGGGGATTTTTTCAAATAAAAAAGAATCACAAATGCATTTCGTGATTCTCCTAGATTTCGACTATAATTTTCAATTAATTTTATACTTCTCTTTTATATAATCATTCAAGTCGTTTACAGCACTGGATGTCGGATGCTTGCGTGTTACACAGTAGAAGTATCGCTTGTAGCTTGATTCTTTATTCCATGGGATGTCGTCTCTTAATAATTCTTTCGATAAAATCGTTTTGCCAATGCCCTCTTTTAAAAAGGCGACAATAACGGCATTTGAAGTCACTTCTATTACTGGTAACTGGATGTTTCTTTCTTCTAAATACAACTTATTATAATAAGTCGTCCCTGACTGTTGCTCCCGCATTAGCCACATTTCTGCATCTGCTTCTCCTGCCACAACTAATTCATCCTCATATATAGCAAAGCGGTCAAAACGGTCATGCATTAATGGCTTTTCAATAAATCCAATATGCGCCTTATGCTTCTCCATCAAATCCATTACTTTTTCAGAGTTCGCTTGTCGAATTTCAAATTGCAAAGTTGGAAATTCTTTTTGTAGCTGTTTGAAAATTTTAGGCACAAAATTTGTTGCACAAGTATTTGAACAGGCGATAACACATACTTCTTTCATCGTTTGAATATTTTGTAACTGTTCAACCATATACGTCCATTCATCGCGCAAAGTCAGTAGCTGGCTATATAAAAAATCTGCTTCCTTCGTAGGAATAACTTCTTTCGGTCCTTGCCTAATAAATAAGGAAACTTGTAATTCTTCTTCTAATTTCTTTAATTGTACAGATACAGTAGGTTGAGAAATATAAAGCATATTTGCTACTTCTGTGAAATTTCGTAATTCGTATGCACGTAAAAAAATCTCATAACGTTGAAATATAATAGCCATCCCCTTAATTATTAGTTTTTATAATCATTATGATTTTTATTATTTATTTTT
>JAGHSJ010000056.1 GCA_018065935.1 Candidatus Kurthia equi | reverse complement strand
GTATAAGCCTACTCATAAATCATTATTTAAATAAAAAAGAACAAATCACCAAAATTTGAATGACTTGTCCTTTTTAATTTATTTATACTTTTAAACTTTTGATACTTTGATATCATCATATGCAGTTGAACGTTCAAACTGCGCAACTACATAGGAGCATACAGGTTCTATCTTAAAATTTTCTTGTCGTGCATAAGCCGCTACTTTATCAACTAACTGCTTCGCAATTCCTTGACCTCTTAATGAATCGTCTACAAATGTGTGATCAACGACCATAATATCCCCAAGTTGTGCCCATGTTATTTCTGCAATTGTTTTATCATTTTTCACAGCTACATAAGCCCCTTGATTACCATCTTGTTTTAAGTTAAATTCCATGCATATGCCTCCTTTTAATGATTTCTATTTTTCATCTAGTGATAATGGGTGAAGTTTTGCTTCAATTTCTGCACGTTTAGACTCTAAAAATGAAGGTAAAGCTAGACCTGCACCTAGTGCTTCCATAGGTTCATCTACATCAAAACCTGGTTGATCTGTAGCTAATTCAAATAAGATACCGTTTGGATCGCGGTAGTAAATTGAGCGGAAATAAAAGCGATCTACCTTCCCAGATGTAGCATAACCCAATTTGTCGAATTTTTCCATCCATTGATCATATTCTTCAAAGTTATTAATACGTAGAGCCACATGATGTACACTGCCTCGTCCTGGTCGTTCGATTGGTAAATCTGAACGTTGCTCGATGTGAATTTCTCCAGCTGGTCCACCTAAACCAGTTGAATATACAACAATATCTGGTTGATTTTCCACTAACGATGGGTATGTGCCTACTTTTTCAAAGCCAAAGAAATCAGTTAAGATTTTTTCTGTTTTTTCAGCATCACGTAATGTTAATGTAACACCTCCAAGTCCTACAATTGCATATTCTAATGGGATACCTTCTACTTCCCAAGGAACACCGTATGGAGTAGTTGTTCCATCATCTACAACAAGAATAAATCTTGCTAAATCTTCATCTCTAAATTGTACTGTTTTACGACCGAAGCGCTCTTCAATCGGACCATGCTGTACACCGAATTCATCAAAGCGTTTTACCCAGAAATCTAATGCTTCATTTGAAGTTATACGAAATGCCGTATTATTAATACTCGATACCCCTTCATATGTGCGTCCTGCAATTGGAATATCAAAGTATGTCATATCTGTACCTGGCGAACCCACTGCGTCTGCATAGAATAAGTGATACGAAGATGTGTTATCTTGATTGACTGTTTTTTTAACTAAACGCATACCTAAAATACGTGTAAAGAAGTCGTGATTTCTTTCTATATGTGAAGTAATTGATGATACGTGATGAATACCGCCTAATTTTAATGTCATGTAAATAGCCTCCTGAAATAATATCTTGAATTCAAGATATTTTATTAATTACATATTATCACGTCCAATTTGAAATTGCAAAGAATCATTTTTCTTTTTGTATCCCTTGATTTACCTAAGTTAAAACGCATTTTTTACGTATAAAAAGAACCAGCCCTTTTCAGGTTGGCTCTTTTTATCGACTAGTTAAACCAGCCTTTTATTGAATCAATCAAGTCTTTGAAGAAATTCTTCACACTTGCCCAGAATCCACTATCGCTATCAATATCATTTTTGATACTACCTAATTTATCTTGCAATGTTGTGCTTAAATCATCTAATTGTGAAGACCATTTACTAAAGTCGATATCTAAATTGCTGATTTTATTCATTAAGTCGATTAATAACTGACGGTCTGTATCACTTAATTCAATTTTTAATGTACTTAATTTTTCATCTACAATTTTTTCAACATCTTCTTTTGTTGCTGGTTTTTGCTCCGCAATAGCTTGTTTGATTTCAGTCAGTAATTGACTCACTTGGTCATCTGAAACATCTGAGTTTTTCGCTAAATCTGTCGCAACAGATAATTCTTGATTGGCTACATCTGTACGTTCTTTATCTAAAGTTTTACCTGTAGTTACCTCGTACGCTTTATAAATTCCTGCTAAAGCGGAATGTCCAGAAACAGGTTTTGGTGCAGCAACATCTACTTTTGCATCCTCAATACCTGCAGTTAACATGGCATTTGAATACATATCAGAAGTTACTTCTGTGATATTATCTGGAGTCACAATATTGATGACAAGACCTTTCCCTTTATCTTGTGGTGTGATTTTAGCAGAAGAATACAGACGTGCACGTGAATCCCCATCTTGAATATACTTGGCAATATCTTCACCTGTTACAGTAATTTCCTCTGTATCTTCATCTGCAGCAACATTCAAGCTTTGTTTTACACTAGCTTTTTGTTCGGCATTTAATGAAGCACCATAAACGGCGATTGGTACCCCTAATTTTTCATTCACACTTGTTTTCGCTTCAGTTGATGAACTAGCATGACCAATAATTGGCGAAGTAATTGTTGCTGTAGATAAACAGATTGCAGCTATAATTGCGAATGCGTGTTTTTTCATAGTAAACACTCCTTCATATCTTTTTCATTACTATTTTACTCATTACAACCTATTATACGAAAAAAGAGAGCAAAGGTTTCAATCGCCTCTACTCCCTTATGAAAATTAATTACTCTTTAATCGTTGTCCAACCATCTGCTTGGATAATACGTTCGGCTTTCATTAATGTACCTAATGCACGTTTGAAAGCACCTTTACTCATACCAAACATTTCGTAGATTTCATCTGGAGAAGATTTATCACCGAATGGCATTTTGCCACCCGCTTGTTGTAGGTATTCGAAGATTTTATCTGCATCTGCTGATAATCTTTCATATACGCGAGGAAGCATAGAAGCGTTCACAGTGCCGTCTTCTTTTACTTCAATGACACGAACAGTCACTTCTTCACCTAATCTAGGCTCAGCAGTACGTTCTGTTTCATGAACGAAGATACGGTACGGTTCGTCTACACCAATTAAAAATGTACCTACTGGTAATAGGCGATATGGACGTGCTTTGATATTTTTGTTAAATAATTCAGGTGCAGCCTCTGCATAAAGATCTGTTAGGCGGTCCTCTGTAATTAAACGACCAAATAATGCACCTTCACGGTCTGTACGAAGTGTCATGTAGACATGGTCACCTGGCTCTGGCCATAATTCACGAAGAACAGGTAAATCCATCGCTTGAATCGTCACTTCACGAGAAGTACCGATATCTACTTTAGCGCCCTCATAATCTTTTACTTGCAATACTTTAGCCCAGCCATACTGGTCTTTTAAAACATGAGGAATCATTGTTGTAGCTGATAATCCTCCGCGTCGGTCAGCGAATAAGAAAACTTCTACAAAGTCCCCTACTACTAACTCTTCTAATACCTCAGATTTATTTAAAAGTATTTCAATTAATTCCGCAGTTTCTGGCTGAGGATTATTTAAAATATACTTTGATTCTAATACTTCTTTTACGACTAATTTTGCAACGTCGCCGGATTGTAATTGTGTCAATGTAGTGCTCCTTTCATGTGTAACAACTGTATTATACTTGATGATTTTTAAGTGCTTCGAGTTTTTCACCAATGTCTGGATTCTCTTCTAACACTTGAATCAAGTCGGCTATTCGATCAATAGAATTCCAGCTTAAATGATGCTCAATGCCTTCAACATCATTATAAATCAATTCCTCATCCACTCCAATCAGACGAAGAAATCTCTCTAATAAGCTATGTCTATCAACTAATCGCTTTCCTAGCTTCATTCCTTTTGGGGTTAAAGATAGACCACGATATCGTTCATAGATTAAATAATCATCTTTATCTAATTTCTGAACCATTTTCGTAACAGATGAAGGAAGGACTGATAAAGCTTCCGCAATATCCGAAACACGTGCATAGCCCTTTTGATCAATTAATAAATAGATTTGTTCGATGTGATCTTCCATACTAGGTGTCGGCATCTGTTTCCCCCACTTTCCATATCTTATCCTTCTAGTTTACTACATGCAGAAGTAAAACGTAACTACTTAGAAAGAAAGGTCAAGTATTTGTACTAATCTGAACCCATTTATTTGTTAGAAAGAAATTTATTCTTTAATTTTAGAATAAATACAAGTATCTCGTAGCTCTAAACCATCTGCTGCTAGTCGATCATTCCGTAAAATCCCTTCTAATTCAAAACCAGAGCGCTCTGCAACAGCGCGACTTCTGACATTATCACGATCACAGCGTATTTCAATACGTTTTGCAGCTAATTCCTTGAATGCAAATGTAGCAATTCGATTTGTCGCCTCTGTCATATAGCCTTTCCCTTCAAACTTATCGTCTACCCAATAACCTATTTCAAATTTTGGTATAGTCCAATCAATACGGTGTAGACCTGAACTACCAACAAATTCACCTGTTTCTTTTAAAAACAAATGAAGTCTTAAATCTTCTCGTGCTAAAAAGGCTGCCTGTGCTTGGCGAATATTTTCTCGTACCTGCTCTTGTACTGGTTTTTGTTGTGCCCATATCATATGTGGTTTTAACGACTTAGCCGAACGACACATAGCTTCATATACAGCTTCAGCATCTGCTAATTCTGGCATTCGAATAATTAATCGCTCTGATTCAAAACTTGATTCAAAATCCCAGTTAATCGCTGGATTTGGACGTCTTACTTTTTCATCTTCCCAACTTACTGGCGTTGTTTTACCTTCAATAAAATCTTCACGCGTAATGCCGTACGTAATTGCATCATAATATTCATCCTCTTTTGGTACATACCACGCTTTTCTAAAATGTGCTTCTTTTACAAATCCTACACGTTCAAAAGTTTTGCGCATCGCAATATTATCTTGTCTCGTATGCCCTTCTAAACGAATTTTCGGTTCTTCCAATGAAAAGATATATTCAGTTAAAAGACGCAACGCTTGTAATCCATACCCTTTTTCACGATAATTCTCCGCAATTCTTAAATCAAATACAGGGATTTCATCTTGCATATCATAAATTTGTACGACTCCTAGTTTTTCACTTTCATCCGTTTCTATCCAAAATGTTTTCACATCATCTGACTCATAGCCACCCTCTTCAATTGCTTTCTCAATAAGTTCTCTCCCTGGGTGTGTATTCACATGATATGGCCAAACACTTGTTGTTAAAAAATGTATAAGGGGTTCTTGTTCTTCCATTGTCCATTCTTTTAATCTCATAAAATCTCCAACCTTCTGTCATTATCTTTTTTGTATTTTTAATAGTCTTAATGAGTTGAATACAACGATTAAAGTAGCTCCTATATCAGCAAAAATGGCTATCCACAATGTAAGCCAACCTGGAATAACGAGTAGCAATGCAATTACTTTTAAAGAAAGGGCAAAAATAATATTCTGCTTGATAATAACCAATGTTTTTCTACTTAAAGAAATCGCATAAGGAAGTTTTTCTAAATCATCTGCCATCAATGCAATATCAGCTGTTTCTAAAGCGGTATCTGTACCTGCTCCCCCCATTGCAATCCCTACCGAAGCAGTCGCTAATGCAGGTGCGTCATTCACACCATCTCCTACCATTGCCACTAGATGATTTTTCTGCATTTTTTTAATTTCTTCCAATTTATGTTCTGGCATTAAATCCGCCTTTACGTCCGTAAGTGGCAACTCATTTGCTATAGATTCCGCTGTAAATTTTGCATCGCCTGTGAGCATCGTTAAATTTTTAATGCCTAATTTTTTTAATTTTGTTAATACGGAAACTGTATCTTCACGTAGCTGATCAGCAATGCCCAAATACCCCGAGAATTCCCCATCTACAGCCACTACTATAACTGAATTACCTTGCTTCTGAAGCTTTAACATCGCCTCTTGTTCTTTCTCTTCTATATGACTTTGTTCAACAATCCACTCCATACTCCCTACTTGCACATGGTGGTTTTCTACGTTTGCTTCAATGCCTTTACCTGTTACAGAAATAAAATTTTTGCTAACAGGAATCTTTATATGTAAATTTTGAGCGTATTGAAGAATTGCATTTGCAAGCGGATGCTGTGAATATTGTTCTACTGCTGCAACGAACGCAAGTATTTCCCCTTCATTTCCTTGCATTTGAGAAACCGTAACATGTGGTACACCTTTAGTTAAAGTACCTGTTTTATCAAAAGCAATGGCTTCTACTTTTGCTAATTGCTCTAAATATATACCACCTTTAATAAGTACGCCCTGTTTTGCAGCATTTCCAATCGCTGTGACAATCGCTACTGGTGTTGAAATAATTAATGCACATGGACAGCCAACTACTAATACTGCTAGCCCTTGATAAACCCACTCCAACCAATCCCCTGTAATCAATCCAGGAATAACTGCCACCGCTAAAGCGAGTAGCATAATGATTGGTGTGTATACTTTAGCAAAGCGATCGACAAATTTTTGTGAGGGGGCTTTTTCTGCCTGTGCCTCTTCTACTAAATGAATAATTTTAGCAATTGTCGTATCCTCTACTCTTTTCGTCACGTTGATTTCTAAACTTCCTAAATCATTCAGTGTACCCGCAAAAACCTCTGAACCTCGTTTTTTACTCACCGGCATCGATTCACCTGTAATCGCTGCTTGGTTAACAGCAGACTCACCTTTTAGCACGACACCGTCCATTGCGATTTTTTCACCTGGCTTTACTAGTAACGTATCACCAATTTTAATTTGATTTGTATGAATTTTTAGTAACTCTTCATTCCTACGAATAGTTGCTGTAGCTGGCGCAATATCCATTAACGAACGAATGGATTGTCTCGCTTTATCCATCGAGTACTCTTCTAGCGCTTCACTAACAGCAAACAAAAATACTACGACAGCCGCTTCTTTCCACTCCCCTATGATAGCCGCACCAATGATGGCAATGGTCATCAAAGTTTTCATATCAAAATCTACATGTAGTATATTTTTAAAACCCGTGATAAAAATCTCTGTCCCACCAATCAGTATCGCTAATACGAAAAGAGACACCGTAAACCAAGAATTCTCATCTGTCACATATGATGAAATATAGCCCAAAATGACAAACACCAAAGAGATTAAAGCAACGATGTTTTCTCGTTTTTCATATAATTTTTTAGGACTATCCTGCGTAACTTGTTCCGTTCTTTGTACCTTTATTCCATCGAATGAGCCAGCAGCATCTATTTCATCTTCAGTAATTGTCCCTACTACGAGTAGCTTGGACGCCCCAAAATTCACTTTTGCTTGTTCTACATTCGGCAATGCATTAATATTTTTCTCGAATTTCTGTGCACAGTTGGCACAACTCAAATTATTTAGTCGATATTCTGTACGATTAGCCATTATGTATCCTCCTCTGCATGAATGATTGCGATATTCACTAATTGCTTCACATGCTCATCCTCGATTTGATAATATACTTTTTTCCCTTTACGTTTAGAACACGCAAGTTTATGCCGCTTTAAATAAATCAAATGGTGAGAAGCTGTGGCAGTAGAGCTATTAATTAATTGAGCGATTTCATTTACACTTAGCTCACTTTTTTCAATAAGAGCATAAATGATTTTCAAACGAGTTGGTTCTGCTAAAGCTTTAAAGATAATAGTCGTTTTTTCTAATGTTTGATTTGATAATGATAATGAAAAATTCGGCAAAATGTTTTCATTTTTGTAGGATGATGATTCCATAGAAATCCTCCTTCATTCAAATATATCTTTGAATGTCTTCAGTATAATAAAGTACTCCATAAATATCAAAATTTTTCTACATAAAGAATGTTTTTTCTTTTTAAAACAACAATTTAATACACCTAAAATTGAAATACTCAAGAAAAACCTTGTTAAATTTGTTACATTTTCTTATTTCACAATTCTAAAAAAGTTCACGAAAAAAGAATGATGCAACAAATGCATCATTCTTTTTTCGTAAATCAAAGATATTCAGTTAACTCATGGCTATTCAAACCATCTATTAGGAAGCTAAATAATAACCAAATGCAATGGCTATCATCGCAACAAATAAAGTAAATAAAGTGTAAATAACTAAGGCAGGTAGATCTCTTTGTTTTTGTAAACGGACAATATCAAAAGCAAAGGTTGAAAAGGTAGTTAAACCGCCAAGTAGGCCTATTGAAATAAATAACCACCATTGTGGATATGCCACACTATAAGCCAAACTTATCCCCATCACAAAAGAACCAGCAGTGTTTACAATAAAGGTTGCATAGAAAAACGGCTTCTTCCATCTTTCGAACAAACAAATAATTGCATACCGTAAAGTAGCACCCAATCCGCCACCAACTGCCACTAGAAAAAAGGTCATGACAATCTCTCCTTATTTTCAAGAAAAAGTAAATGGCCAAATGATGCTAATACAACACAAAATAGTGTCATACCTAGAAGATATAAAAGACCACTAAAGAAAGAAGTATTCATTAATTCAAACCACTCAGCACTAAATGCGGAAAATGTAGTAAACGCACCTAAAATTCCAGTCGTTAAAAAAAGTTTCCATTTAGGAAAATCCTTGCCAGAAAAATAACCTTGTAGACAGCCCATCAAAAAACTTCCTAGACCATTTACCATCCACAACACTACACCTGAAGGGAAAAGTAATATAACAAAATAGCGTAATAAAGCACCAATTGCTCCTCCTACAAAAACGATAAAAAAGCTCATTATAATGGACTTAACTCAAGCATTACTGGGCAATGGTCACTACCTAATACTTGGTCATGAATTTCCGCCTTCACAATCGCATTTGCAAGTTCATTAGATACAATAAAGTAATCAATACGCCAGCCAATATTACGTTCACGAACTTTGCTCATATATGACCACCAGCTATAGCGTTCTTCTGTATCAGGATATAAATGTCGGAAACTATCAATAAATCCGGCTTTTAATAGACGTGTCATACGACCACGTTCCTCATCTGTAAATCCGGCATTTCCTACATTACTTTTAGGATTTTTCAAATCAATTTCTTCATGTGCTACATTTAAATCCCCACAGTATACAACAGGTTTCTCACTGTTTAATTGTTTTAAATAGGCTTTTAATTCATCTTCCCATTGCAGACGATACTCCAGACGAGATAAATCACGTTTGGTATTCGGTGTATACACATTTACTAAATAGAAGTTTTCATATTCAAGCGTAATGATACGACCTTCTTCTTCCGTTTCGTAATCGCCTACACCATATTTCACTGAAATTGGATGATGTTTTGTAAAAATGGCCGTACCTGAATAGCCTTTTCTTTGTGCATAATTCCAATACTGCTCATAACCCGGCATTTCAAGTTCAATTTGACCTTCCTGACATTTTGATTCCTGAATACAGAAAAAATCTGCGTCCATCTCATTAAAATAATCCATAAACCCCTTTTTTACTGCTGCACGAATACCATTAACATTCCATGATATAAATTTCATCTTTGCTTTCCTCCGTTAGTATGTAAAATTGATAAACAAAGGGAATCGCTCATTTATTGCTGTGCGATTCCCTTTGTTTGAGCATGAACTCTATTTATGAGCCATGTTAAAATCTATTTTGCTGGAACTACATCTTCCCCGACTATACGTACTTCGGTTTCTAATTCAACATCGAATTTTTCTTTTACAACACGTTGTACCATACGAATCGTTTCAACATAGTCAGTTGCAGTTGCATTATTTTTATTGATGATAAAACCAGCATGCTTAGTAGAAACTTCTGCTCCACCGACACCCTTACCTTGAAGACCACTATCTTGAATTAATTTACCCGCAAATAAACCTGGTGGGCGTTTAAATACACTACCCGCTGAAGGATATTCCAAAGGTTGACGCGATGTGCGTTTTTCTGTCAAATCAGCAATTGTTGCATCAATTTCTTGTTGATTACCAACTTCTAGCTTAAATACTGAAGATAACACGTACAAACCTTTGTCTTGAATAATACTTTTACGATAGCCTAACTGCAATTCTTCTTTTGAAAGAACAACAATGTCACCTTCATGCGTTAAGATTTTACAGCTTTCAATAACATCTTTAATTTCTCCGCCGTATGCACCTGCATTCATAGCCATTGCACCACCAACAGATCCAGGAATTCCACACGAGAACTCTAATCCTGTTAATGATTCTGCAGCTGCAGCTTTCGAAACATCAATAATTAATGCGCCTGACTGTGCATATACAGTTGTGCCTTCAATATGAATTTGGTCTAATTTTGATAAATTCAAGACAATACCACGTATACCGCCATCTCGAATAACCATATTTGAGCCATTCCCTAATAAAAATAGAGGAATATCATTTTTACGTGCGTATTTTACAACATCAGCAGCTTGTTGCTCTGTTTCCGCCATAACAAAAACATCTGCAGGGCCGCCTAATTTTGTCATTGTATATCTATTTAATGGTTCGTCAACTTTAAGATTTTGTGGATTAACTACAGTAGCTAAATCCTGTACCCATTGCAATTTCATAATGGAAGTTTCCATTCCCTTCTACAATAAATTCATTTATATAGTATGAATATATACTAAATATTTTACTCGCATTCTGCTATTATAGCCACTCTTTCGACCATTTTTCAATTTCATCTATTGTATTTTTCAAGTTCATACCTTTTTCAGTGAGGGAATATTCTACTCGTACAGGGATTTCTGTATATACATGACGATTCACAATTTCTTCTTTTTCTAATTCCTTCAATCTTTCAGATAATAATCTGCCACTGATTGGTAAATCAGCTTGCATTTGATTAAAGCGTTGAGGACCATCTAATAGTTCATAAAGGATGAGTCCAACCCAGCGTTTACCGATTAAATCCATTGCTTTTGAAAGTCTTGGACATAGCTCTCTTTGTTCCATTTCTATCACCTCAGTACTATATATTGTACCGAGTTTATAGGAAAATGTAAAACAACGTAACTTATTTACTTTAAACAATTAACTTACATTAAGTAATCTATAAAACCAAACCAGAGATTTATTTTTTATGTACCCTACACACATTATTCACCTTATTTTATATTCTTTAAACCTATAGTATGTTTCATTCAAATAGGATGGGGAAAACTCATATAGGGAGTTTTTATAGTCCTTTTACATATGGAAATTCCCCCATGAATTTATCTCAAACTAAAAACTCTTGATTTCGAGATAGTTTTAAGCTACTATGTTTATAGCAAGAAAATTCAAACATTTTTAGGAGGATTTATTAATGACTAAACAAGTATTTAAGATTGACGGTGCTCACTCAAGCTTAGGTTTCCAAGTAAAACACATGATGATTGCTAAGGTTAAAGGCGGTTTTGATACATTCCACGCTGACCTTAACTTAGATCCTGAAGACTTAACTACAGCAGAAATCAAATTTACAATCGACGTTAAAAGCATTAACTCTAACAACGATGATCGCGATACACATTTACGTTCTGCCGATTTCTTCGATGTTGAAGTATTCCCTAATATGACATTCGTAGCTACTGATATAAAAAGTACTGGTGACGGCGAGTATAAATTAACAGGTGATTTTACAATCAAAGATATTACTAAACCAGTTACTTTTGACGTTGAATATGGTGGTAGAGGGAATAACCCATGGGGTGTTGAAGTCATCGCATTTGAAGCTGAAGCAAAAATTAACCGTAAAGACTTTGGCTTAACATGGAACTCTGCTCTTGAATCTGGCGGCGTATTAGTTGGTGACGACATCAAACTAAAAGTTGATATTGAAGCAAACCCAGAACAATAAAATTAACGATATCTATTTAAATTAAAATTTCATATAAAAAAATCCAGAATCGCTGACATAGCTATTCTGGATTTTTGTGTTCAAACAATTTTAAAGAGATTCTTTTTATAAAAAGATTTGCGCTTATTCTAGGCACATGCATCTTCCCTGTATAATTAGAAAAAAACAAGTCACATGAAATTCATGTAACTCGGTTATATATTAAAGTAGAATTTTCACAACTTAGTTATTCTCGTTGTCATGTGTGTTTTTTCTTTCTTGATTTTCATGCATTTTCTTCAACACAAAGCGCGCAATTGTGTTGACCGATATAAATGAAGAGAATTCCTGTTTTTGGGTAATCGATTTTCTTTATGCACATAGCCCACTCCATCTAATTTTTTCAGATGGCAGAGGTTTGTGCGACAAAATATTAACACTGTGACATAAGGAAACTACTTACCTTTTCTGCTCTTTGATAAATCAAATCATACAATTTTTTCATAATAACCGATAAATTCCTTATTTTAATATTTTTTCAAATTATTTTAATATAAAAAAACCTGTAGATGTTAACACATCTACAGGCGTTTTTAATTCATTTAGAATTATGCGTTTACTGCTACTTTAGTTAAACGTTCTGCTACTTCTTTAACTGCTGCAAAACCAGCCGCTTTAATTTCTTCAGCTTTATCAGACATTGCATTGTGACCTTCGATGATTACTTCATCGATGATTTCCATACCATATACGCCGCCTACTACAGATTTGATGTAGTTAACTGCCATTTCCATACCAGAAGTTTCTGGAGTTGAGTAAATGCCACCACGAGCATTTAAGATGATTGCTTTTTTGTCAGTTAATAATGAAACTAATTGACCATTTTCGTTATATTTGAATGAGAAACCAGCACCGTAAGTGTAATCGATGAAAGTTTGTAATTTAGCAGGAATAGTTAAGTTCCAAAGTGGGAATGCGAAGACAACAACATCAGCATCAGTAATAGCTTGACGAGCTTTTGTTTGTGCAGCCATAACTGCAGCTTCTGCTTCATTTAATTCTTGACCTTGTGCTAATTTACCATAAGCATCGAATACTTCTTGACCGAAGTAAGGTGTGTTTTCTTCGAATACGTCATAAGTTGTTACATTAAGGTTTTCTGCGCCTTTTACAGCATCCATGAATACTTCATACATTTTACTAGAAACGCCTTGAGATGCTGGGCGGTTGTTTGCTTTTACTACTAATACGTTAGTCAAAATAATCTCTCCTATTTCTATCAAAAAAATATTATCTCAATTTCAAGATAGTTTTATCTTACATAAAAAATGAATTCACGTCAATTCATTTAATCTACGACTTTTGTCTGAAAGTTATTATAAAATACATTTTTTACAAAAAACCAAAATAAAAAAACATATTTTAAAGGGCATTATACCCTTTAAAATATGTAGTCTATGCTAACTATATTTCACATTGTCCATCTGCACAAACGCCTGCGTTTCCAGAACCCATCATTGTTAGACCTGGACGAAGCCCTTCTTCTTCTGCAACTTTCTTAACTGCTTCTTCAAAAACAGCTGTAGGTTGAGCACCCGAAATAGCATATTTCTCATTGATAACAAAAAAAGGTACGCCTTGAATACCTAGTTCACTTGCTTGTTGGATATCACTAAGAACTTCTGTTGCATATTGATCATCTGCTAAGAATTCGCGAACTGCTTGTTCTTCTAATCCGATTTCTTTAGCCAAAGCAACTAGTACATCTACATTCCCTAGCTGAGCACCTTCTTCAAAATACGCTTTTAGTAAACGTTCATTCATTTCTTTTTCTTTGCCTACGGATCCAGCAAATTTTGCAAGACGATGTGCTTTAAATGTATTGCCTAACTTCATTGCCTCAAAATCATAATTTAATCCGACTTCTTTAGCACGAGCAATTATTCCAGCTGTTTGCGCCTTCGCTTGTTCTTCGCTTGAGCCAAATTTTTTCGCTAAGCTTGAATAAATAGTACCTTCAACTTCTGCTGGTGCACCTGGGTCTAATTGATATGCTTTAAAAGCTACATCAATTTTCCCTTGGAAACCAGTTGATTCAATCGCTTTTTCAAGTTCTTTTTTACCGATATAGCAAAATGGACATGCGTAATCTGACCATACTTCAATTTTCATTATGATTCACCTCTTTCATCATTGTATATGGCGTAAGTTCCTGAAAGCAATTTATCTGCCCTACGTTACCTTTCACACCATAGCTTATTGACTAAAGTATTTTTTATAAAGCCCAAATAACCTAAAAACTTTCATTTTTCTCTATCTAAAAAAGAGCCAGCTTGCATGTTAAAAATGCAAGCTAGCTCTTTAATAATTGTATTACGTTCTTATTTTAATGCATCTGTTAGTGCTGGCACGATTTGTTTCTTACGTGAAACAACACCTTTTAATACGATTTGATTATTTTCTAGAGCTGCACCAAATGCTTCTGCAGATTTAACTGCTTGTGCACCAACTGGAACAGCTACAGAATCATTATTTAAAATATCAGTAACAACGAAGAAGAATAAATCTAATCCTTTATCTGCTACTTCTTTAGTTAATAATGCTTCTAGTTCTGCTTGGCGACCTAAAACATCATTTACATCAACAGCATTTACTTGTGCGATAACAACCTTATTGTCACCCATAGCAAATTCTTTTGCATCTAATGATAATAAATCTTCAAGTGATTTATCTGAAAGGTCTGCACCAGCTTTAAGCATAGCTAAACCATAAGCATCTAAATCTACGCCTGCTTTTTCAGCTAATTCTTTTGCCGCTTTTACATCTTGTGGTGTACAAGTTGGTGATTTTAATAAAAGTGTATCTGATACGATTGCTGAAAGCATTAAACCAGCATATTTTGCAGGAATTTCGATTTCATTTTCTTTGAACATTTTATTTAAAATAGTTGCTGTACAGCCCACTGGTTCTGCACGGTAGTATAGTGGATTTGCTGTTTCAAAGTTTGCAATACGGTGATGGTCGATTACTTCTGTAATTGTTACATCTTTAATATCAGTAGCTGATTGTTGGAATTCATTGTGATCAACTAAAATCACTTCTGCTACTTCGTTAGCTACCGTTTCTACTAAGCGTGGTGCTTCGAAACCAAATTTTTCTAAAGCAAATGCTGTTTCGTTATTTACTTCTCCTAAACGAACTGCTTCAGCATCAGCACTTAATTGTTGTTTTAAGTAGGCATATACTAAAGCCGACGTAATTGTATCTGTATCTGGATTTTTATGTCCGAAGACTAAAACTTTACTCATATTACGAATTCCTCCTAAAGAAATATATATACTCATTTACAGTAAATATCTTACCATATTTACAAACGAAAAAAAATCATCTCTAGTAGACAATTGCCCTCTTCTTTCACATAACATAAATATGATATCCAATTTCTTTCCTTAACGTATTTCTTCCTTAAAATTGTATAAAAATACGGTTAAATACATCAAATAATCATTTTTTTATTTATTCACGCACTTTGTTATGATATTATTTTGATATCAACTATATGATTAAAGAGGAGTTAAAATGGAAAACAACATTGAGAAAAAGTACATTCCACTAGCTAATTATTTCCAAGCATCACAAGAAGGTGTTCTAAAACTTTCTTTTTCAGAAATTGAAACTATCGTTGGTCAAAAACTTCCGAACGCAGCTTATTTAAATAAAAGCTGGTGGAAAAAGACCAAACCACCTCTGCAACATTTTTTAGCTTGGGCAAATAACGGTTACTTTGTTTCTAAAGTTCAACCTGGTTATTATGTTCAATTTGAAAAACCTCAATATCAATCAAGTAATTACACGAATGTAGCTGGACAAAAGGCTTATACGTATATTATTCGTCCAGCAGAATTAGATGATGCACGAGCTTTAGTAAAATTACTTCAACAATTGCGTGAAAAGAATTCATCATTTCATTATGACGCGCTCCAAACACCTGATACAGCTCAAAGTTTACGTAAAAGGATTGCTACTTGGAACACGAAAGGTATTGGGCAAATTTTCGTAGCTATTGTGGACGGACATATTCAATGTTTTGTACAAATCATTGGGAACAGAACACTTCATTTACAGCATCGTGCTGAAATTTCATTATATATTTCACCTGAATACATTCATCAAAATATTGATATTTCTCTTCTTGAAGCTGCAGAAAAATGGGCTATTCAGCATAAAATCTCCCGCATCGAATTATCGACTTTAAAAACAAATGATTATGCCATTGAAGGCTATAAAAAATCAGGTCTTTCTGTCGAAGGAATTCGTAAAAACGCATTATATAATAATAATAATTTTTATGATGAGCTTTATATGGGGAAAATTCTTTAAAAAAACAACGAAGCCTTAAATGGCGTTCGTTGTTTTTTTTAATGTATAAATATCAAGAATTTTTTCATCTACTTGATATCCAATACCCGCTTTATCAGGTAATGTAATAAATCCATTTTCCACGACAACTTCAGGGTGAATAATATCCTGTTCAAAATAATGACTAGAGCCCGATGTATCCGCTGGTAATGTAAAGTACTCTAATGTAGCAATTGCTACACTTTGTGCACGTCCAATCCCTGCTTCAAGCATGCCGCCACCCCACATTTTCATTCCTGCTGCAGCTGCCTTATTATGAATCAACTTCGCTTCTTGTATACCACCAACTCGTGCAATTTTGATATTAAAAATACGACATGCCTTCAATTCAATCGCTGTCATTGCATCTTCTAAACTACAAATACTCTCATCTAAACAAATAGGTGTTTTTAATTGTTTTTGTAGTTGTGCATGTTGATAAATATCATTAGCTCCTAGTGGCTGTTCAATCATTAATAAATCAAATTGATCAAGCTGCTGAAGCAAGTTCATATCTTGTAAAGTATAGGCTGAATTGGCATCCACCATTAAAGGTAACTGAGGGTAGCGTTGTCGTATAGTCGTAA
The DNA here is from genome assembly GCA_018065935.1 of Candidatus Kurthia equi. Lineage (GTDB taxonomy): Bacteria > Bacillota > Bacilli > Bacillales_A > Planococcaceae > Kurthia > Kurthia equi. Next base: position 11,023 of record JAGHSJ010000056.1, on the reverse strand, counting down.
CCAACTCAATATCTTGCCCAGGTTTAATTTTCACTTTTATTCGTTGTGCACCATTTGCTAACGCTTCATCAATTACTTCGTATAACTTGTTGGTCGATGACTGTAAACCAATACTAACACCTACTGGTACTTTATTTCGACGTCCACCAATCACCTCGTATAAAGGCTTCCCTAAACGCTTCGCATAGACATCCCAAATAGCTGTTTCAATACCAGCTTTCGCCATCCTATTTCGACGAAAAATGTCTAAAACCTCGCGCACTTCACTAGGATGCTTCAACTCTAAATTTAATAAACGTGGAATAAAGAAGTCATGGATCATATGCCAGCAGGTTTCCACTGTTTCCTCTGTATACCAAGGTTGTTCAAATGCATCACATTCACCATAACCACAATTACCAGCTTCATCATATGCCTCTACTATAATAAAACGTTTATTTTTCACCGTTCCAAAGCTAGTAGAAAATGCATGCTTCATTGGCATTTCAACCATTCTTACGATAAACTTAACGATTTTCATTTTTAATCCCTCATCTTGTTAATAACACACTATTCTTACGTGCTTTTTCTAAAGCACTGACTACTGTCGTCGTTAAAATATCCACACCTACGATTAATTGATCTCGATTAAATGTCATATGTGGGTGATGTAGCCCTGGGACTAAACCACATCCTAATCCTAACATAGCCGCCTTCACATGCGGTCTTCTCTTCGTATAAAAATGAAAATCTTCTCCACCTGGCGTCACTACCTCTTCTCCTAGATGTTGCTCACCAACTGTATCAATAATGGCTTGTTTCAATAAATCACGTGCCTCTTCACTGACTTCTGCTGCCGCAATATCAACCAATACTTTTTGAGAAATTCGTGCACCATACATTTCCTCAATCGCTCGAATCCCTCGGTCAATCCCTTCACGTAAATGTTCCATCGCTTCATTCGTTTGTGCACGTGCATCCATTGTTAAGATGGCTTTTCCTGGGATGACATTTCCTGCGTCACTCCCTGCCTGGAATCGCGTAACCTTAACAGACCATGGAATCGTTGTATCCACATGAATTGATTTCAACGCGTCTACTAGACTACTTCCAATTTCAATTGCATTTTTCCCTAAATGTGGACGTGCCGCATGTGCCTCTTCCCCATATATTTCACAAGATAGCATCATTGAAGCACCATGATGTAAAGCTGGACTAAACTCTCCATCTTGTAATTCTTGAATCGGTCGAACATGTACACCAAATAAGAAATCAATATCATCAATTATTCCCTGGTCAATTACGGCCAATGCCCCCTGCCCTTTTTCTTCTGCTGGTTGAAAAATAATACGTATAGTTCCTGATTCATTCATATTTAATTCTTCTAAATCGAGCATCTTTTTTATTGCCAAACAGGCCCCAATTGCCATTGTCATATGCCCATCATGTCCGCATGAATGATTGGCTTGAAACTCCCCATCCACCTCTTGCCAAAGTGCATCAATATCCGTACGTAATCCTACGACTGGGTAACCACTCCCTATTTCCGTATATAGGCCCGGCATGGATTCAAAGAAATGTACATCAAAGCCATTTCTTTCGAGCAATTCGGCAATGTATTTAGTTGTATTTACTTCATGCCAACTCTTTTCTGGGTGTTCATGTAAATAATTAAATACACTATCTAGCTTTGGTTTTAAAGCGTTCAATAAGTCAACATTCATAACTATCCCATCCTTTTTAGCAGTCCTAAGTCATTTTGTTTTTTTATACACAGCTGTATACTATAGATATTATTTTAAAAAGAGGTGTTGGCTATGCAATCGACTATACAAGAAATCCTACAATTTCGTAAAGAAAGAAATTGGCATGTCAATCAAGATGCACGTTCATTAGCCATTTCTATTTCTCTCGAAGCAAATGAATTACTCGAACCTTTCCAGTGGTGCACAGGTGAGGAAGCTGTTGCTACTCATCATCAAGAGATTAAAGAAGAAATAGCCGATGTCCTTATTTATCTAGTTGCACTAGCAGATCATATGGATATCGACCTTCAAGAAGCTGTTACTGAAAAATTAAAAATAAACCTTAATAAATATCCAGTACCCGAAAAAACAAAACTTTAACTTATCCACATGTTGATAAGTTACTTTTTCACTTAAATTCAACTAAAAAAATCCCGAACTGCGCAATATAGGCAATTCGGGATTTTCTTGTATTTAAATCGAGGTTTTAAATTTCCTCTACTCTTTTCATAGCTATTTTCATTGTAATTCTGTCTGCTTTGTTTCTTTCCCAAGAAAAATAACTGCTAAAACAGCTAAGATAATAGCTGCGGTAAAAATAGTGAAAATCGTGCCTATTTCGACATTCCGGGCCACTAATGTACCAACTAGTAAGGGGCCTAAAATCCCCCCAATACGCCCAACGGCTGCTGCCATTCCAGCACCACTCCCACGAATAAGCGTCGGGTAATTTTCAGGTGTGTATGCGTATAATGCGCCCCATGCCCCTAAGTTAAAGAAGGACAACAACATACCTGAGATTAGTAACATAGCCGTTGTATCTGCAAAACCAAACAGATACGCGCTAACTGCTGTACCAAGTAAATACACAGATAAGACAAATTTGCGTCCTACTTTTTCAATAATCCATGCCGCTGTAAAATAACCAGGTAGCTGAGCCAATGTCATAATCAGCACATATTCAAAGGATTTAATCATGCTAAAGCCTTTAATCACCATGACACTTGGTAGCCACAGAAACATCCCATAATACGAAAATACCACCATAAACCAAACAATCCACAGCATGAGGGTACTTCTAGCATGTTCTTTTTTCCATACAGATGCCATGTTTTTCAGCATGGACTGTTTCTTTTCTTTTACAGCTTCAAATTTAGGTGAATCAGGTAAGCTGATGCGCAAGTAAATCGCATAAACGGCTGGAATAGCTGTTAATAATAGCGCTACTCTCCATCCATAGGCTGGAATAACAAAGTAAGAAATAATCGCCGCTAACAGCCAGCCCCCTGCCCAAAAACTTTCAAGTAATACAACAATTCGTCCACGTTCTTTTGGCTCCACACTTTCCGAAACTAAAGTTGAAGCTACTGGTAATTCCCCACCTAATCCCATACCTACAAAAAAGCGAAGAACCATAAACGCTGCCAAAGTCGTGGTTAATGCGGATAATCCACTTGCCACAGAGAAAATAATAAGCGTCCACATAAAAATATTTTTTCGCCCATATTTATCTGCCATTAAACCAAAAACGAGTGCACCGACAGCCATACCAATTGAATTCATACTACCAATCCAACCCATTTGCTGCGGTGTTAAACTCCAATCAATTGCCAAAGCTGCTATAACAAATGAAAGTATCCCTACATCCAAAGCATCAAACAACCAACCAAATCCAGCAATTGCTAATAAACGATTACGTGAAATTGGCTTCTTTTTCTCCTCTTTTGTTCGTGTCATTTTCGTTCCCCGCCTGTCTTGTCACTTGTATATACATAATATACACTTTACATTCCAATGCTTCAATACCTTTATATATTCAAATTGTTCAGACAATTTTGTGAAAACTATAGAAATATTAATGAAAGTAAGTTAAAATGTCCCTTATAGAAAAACACTTGTCCATTCAAGATAAACAAGTGTAATACGAGAACGTACAAAAAGGGGATTATTCATATGTGGAAAGGCTTAATCGAAGAATATAAAGAATTTTTACCAGTTAACGAAAATACACCTGCTTTAACTTTACACGAAGGGAATACACCACTTATTCAATTACATACCCTTTCAAAAGAATTAGGAATCGACTTATATGTAAAATATGAGGGACTAAATCCTACAGGTTCATTTAAGGACCGTGGAATGGTTATGGCTGTTGCAAAAGCAATTGAAGAAGGCAGTAAGTGTGTGATTTGCGCATCTACAGGGAACACCTCTGCAGCAGCGGCAGCATATGCAGCTCGCGCTGGCATTCAATCACTTGTCGTTATTCCTAAAGGAAAAGTAGCTGCAGGTAAACTTGCACAAGCTTATATGTACGGGGCAAAAATCATTGAAATTGATGGAAATTTTGATGAAGCCTTACAAGCAGTTCGTGATATTTCTGAAACAACAGATGTAGCTCTTGTAAACTCAGTCAATCCATATCGTTTAGAAGGGCAAAAAACTGCTGCTTTTGAAATTTGTGATCAATTAGGTGAAGCACCTGAAATTTTAGCGATTCCTGTTGGGAATGCTGGAAATATCAGCGCCTATTGGAAAGGCTTCAAAGAGTATAATGAGAAAAAAGGTACTGCTTTACCAAAAATGTTTGGGTTTGAAGCTGAAGGTGCTGCTGCCATCGTACAAGGGGCACCAATTGCTCACCCTGAAACAATTGCTACAGCTATCCGCATCGGAAATCCAGCTAGTTGGACATTGGCTGAAGCAGCTCGTGATGAATCCAACGGTAAAATTGGTTCCGTAACAGATGAAGAAATTTTAAATGCCTACCGTCTAATCGCTGCAAAAGAAGGCGTATTCGCAGAACCAGGTTCAGCTGCTTCGGTTGCTGGCGTTATCCAATCTGTTGCAAATGGCTCAATTCCTAAAGGAAGTAAAGTGGTCGCTGTCCTTACTGGTAACGGATTAAAAGACCCTGATACAGCGGTTGAAGCTTCAACTGTTGACTTGATTTCTTTACCTAATGATGAAGATCAAATCCGCCAATACATCGAGAGTGTTCTTTGAGTAAAGTTTGGTCTATTTCCGTCCCTGGAAGTACGGCAAATCTTGGACCGGGATTTGATTCGATTGGACTCGCATTAGGTCTTTATTTAAAACTTGATGTATCTCTTCAAGAAAAATGGTCTTTTGTTCATCATTCTGAACATTTACCAGCAGAAGTCATTGTGGAAGAACATTTAATTTATAAGGTGGCACAACAAGTAGCGGCACAATATGAAGTTGCTTTACCTACCTGCAAAGTTGAAATGTATAGCGAGCTACCACTTGCACGTGGATTAGGCAGTAGTGCTTCAGCCATTGTAGCGGCTATTGAACTCGTCAATGTTGTTTGTGACTTACAGTTAAGTGCATATGATAAATGTGTGCTTGCATCCGAAATTGAAGGGCACCCTGACAATGCTTCAGCATCTGTTTGCGGTGGGCTAACAATTGGGGCCACTTTACCAAATGGAGAACTCCATCTTTTAAATGAAAAAAATCTAGACGCTTGCTTTGCTGTGTTCATTCCTGATGTTGAATTAAAAACCTCTGAGGCACGTAAGGCATTACCTAACTCTTATGATAAAGCCTATGCCGTACACGGTAGCTCTTACGCGAACTTACTTACGGCTGCATTATTAAAGCATGACTATGCACTCGCTGGGAAATTCATGGAAGCTGATTTATTCCATGAACCTTTTCGTGCAAAATTAATTCCTAATTATGAATTGATTCGTAAATTGGCAAAGGACTATGGTGCATACGGAACGGCAATCAGTGGTGCTGGCCCAACCGTTATCTCACTTATTCATCCGAGTAAAGTAGCAAATTTCGTAAAAACCATGCAACAGCATTTACCGAGCTATGATATTAAGGCTGTATCTATCGACTCTCTAGGCGTTCAAACTACAGTTCATACAACAAATACATCTGCTAAATAATTACAAAGCAACTAGAGAAATCATATTATATATATGGTTTCTCTTTTTTATTTGAATGAACACCAATAAAGTTTACCATTTTATGCCTCTTCATTTTAAAACATAAGTTTTGACTTTATTCAAAGCTGTAACTATAATGGTTACAAACAGGTGGTGATTCGAATGGTGAACAGTCGCTTTTCAGTAGCTATTCACATTCTATCGCTTATTGCTTCTACGAAAGACAATGGCTTATTAACTTCAGATTTTATTGCTGGTAGTGTTAATACGAATCCTGTCGTCATTCGACGCATTAGCGGTCAATTAAAAAAAGCTGGTCTTATTCAAACAAAGTCTGGTGTTTCTGGTTATTCACTTACTAAAACACCGGTGGAAATCAATCTATTAGATGTTTATCACGCAGTTCAAGCACCTAGTGAACTTTTTGCAATACATGAGCATCCTAATCCAAACTGCTCTGTCGGTAAGGAGATTGAACAAACACTTGATACTATTTTTTCATCGGTACAACAAGCGATGGAAAATGAATTAAAAGTTCGGACTTTAGAAGATGTTTTACAGCGTATCTTCTCTGCAGATATTACTTTCTAAGGGGAAGTTTTTTACCTAACCTGTAACTATAATAGTTACACCATTATGAAGGAGGAATTATAAATGAAAATCGCAATTATTGGAGCAACAGGTAAAGCAGGCAATAAAATTCTTAAAGAGGCGATTGCAGCAGGTCTCGACACAACTGCCATTGTACGTAATTCAAAAAAAATAGCAGAAAATATTCCCGTTATTGAAAAAGATATAATGGATTTAACAGCTGATGATGTGAAAGAATTTGATACTGTCGTAAGTGCATTTGGTGCACCTGTAGGTCATCAAGAATTACATGTCACTATTGGCAGACATTTGATTGATATTTTTACTGGCTTAGATAATCGTCTAATTGTCGTAGGCGGAGCAGGTTCTCTTTATGTTGATCCTGATAAAAAGATACGTGTAATGGATACACCTGATTTTCCGGAAGCCTTCCTTGATACTGCAACAAATCAAGGAAAAAACTTTGAAGATTTGCAAGCCTCTACTATCAATTGGACATTTGTTAGTCCCTCTGCTTTCTTTGATGTGGATGGCCCACGCACAGGTAAATACAGTAAAGGTGAAGATCATTTATTAGTGAATGAAAAAGGTGAAAGCTATGTTTCATACGCTGATTTTGCAGTCGCTATAATTGACGAAATAAAAGCACCTTCACATATTAAATCCCGCTTCACTGTTGCTTCAAACAACTAAAAACAAGTAAATTAAAAATAAAATATACAACAGGACGAGATGCAAAAATGTATGCCATCTCGTCCTGTTATTTTTGTTTTTAGTATTCTAGGCAAGTAAAACTAAACTTATCGCCATAACCATCATCCCAATGACTACGCCATAAATAGATGTATGTGTTTCATCATATTCGCGTGCAGCTGGTAGTAATTCATCAAGAGAAATGAATACCATAATTCCTGCTACTCCCGCAAAAACCATGCCGAACATTGTATCTGTCATATAGGGCATTAATACTAAGTAAGCAACAAAAGCGCCGATAGGTTCTGATAACCCAGATAGGAAGGATAATTTAAACGCTTTTTTTCGGTCTCCAGTAGCATAATAAATAGGCACTGCTACTGCAATTCCTTCCGGTATATTGTGAATCGCTACTGCAATAGCGATTGCGATTCCTAGTTGAGGATCTTCAATTGCAGACATAAACGTGGCAATTCCCTCAGGAAAATTATGAATAGCAATTGCTAACGCAGTAAATAAACCCATCTTTTTTAATTTTGTAAATTCAGCCATCGTTGGTTCATGTTGCATGGCTTCTACTCTTTTAACTTCATGAGGGTTTTCATTTTTAGGTATTAAACGATCAATTAAAGCAATGACAAGCATCCCACCAAAGAAACCGATAAGAGTGAAAAGATAGCCTTTCGTCTCTCCCAAACTTGCCGTTAATGACTCTTTAGCATCAATAAATATTTCTACTAATGAAATATAAATCATTACACCTGCTGAGAAACCTAGTGCAAAAGATAAAAATTTTGTATTCGTTCTAGATGTAAAAAAAGCGACCAAACTCCCTAAACCAGTAGCTAATCCTGCAAAAAGCGTTAATAGTAATGCATAAACAATTGTTGAATCCACAAATCCACCTCTTTTATTTCTAATCTTATAATTGCATTATAGCAATTTTCTTTCCTCAAGGAAACTTTAAGCCTAGCTACTAAAATTTCGTGAAAGAAATTCTTCAAATTTCTTCGTCACATCTGGTATATATCGTTCCTTCATCGTTGCAATACCAATTCTTCTTTCGCATACAATATCCTTTACACGTAATCGCTTTACATCATAACCAACTAGTTTCTGCATATTCGGTAATAAAGCAACGCCAAAACCTGCCTCTACAAAGCTAGCTACCGTATGAAATTCCTCTCCTTCAAAGACAATTTTCGGATGAATATCTATCTGCTGAAAAAGAGTGGTTTGAATTTGACGCAATGAATTCCCTTCTTTTATCGTAACAATGGGTTCATTAGCGATTTCTTGTAATTGGATAGCCTCATATTTTGCTAGAGGATGTTCGTTAGGAACAATAACAAATACCTCTTCTCGCCATAGTTCTCGCCAGTTAATAGCTATATCTGTCACCGTATGAGGAATGATACAAATATCACAATTTCCTGCTGCTAAATCTTGTAGCAAATTTAATGAACTTCTTTGAATAAATTCAAATTGCACCTCTGGATAACTTTGTTTGAAATTTTTTATAATACGTGACAACAGCTGCGTCCCCATTGAATGTGTAAATCCTACTGCTACTCTTCCTGAATCAGGCATGACTAAATCTTTTATTTCTTGTTTTGCTTCTTCAAAAAGAGTGGTAATCGGCATCGTTTTCTCTAAGAATAGCTTTCCATATTGATTCAAACGAATTGAGCGCCCTACTCTTTCAAAAAGTGGGGCACCAATTTCTCCCTCTAATTGAGAGATTGCTTTACTTAAAGCTGGCTGAGAAATGTTTAATATAATGGCTGCCTTCGTCATATGCTCCAATTTAGCGACAGTCTGGAAATATTTTAATTGTTGTAAATCCATAGCGTCCTCCATTCATAACCATTTCGAATCATTTCTATCGATACAATAAATTGTTTTTATCAATTATACATCTTTATAATATAGCTTACATACTTAACTATGGAAGGAAGTTTCAAGTGAATTATATAAAAAAAGGGACACGTGCATTTCGTTTCACTACATTGGCTCTATTTGCTGGAGCATTTAGTACCTATGCCAATCTGTATATGACACAACCCGTACTTCCTATGATTGCTAAAACATTTCATGTATCTCCTGCAACTGCGTCTTTGTCACTTTCTTTAACGACACTAGTATTGGCTTGTTTTATGTTGGTTGTGGGTTCTCTTTCTGAGGCGTGGGGACGAAAAAATATTATGACTTTTTCAATGGTAGCTGTGGCTGTTTTATCAATAGCTATTTCATTCGCCCCTTCATTTGGTACATTACTCACCTTACGAATTATTCAGGGCATCGTTTTTGCGGGTTTACCTGCTATCGCAATGGCTTATCTAGGGGAGGAAATAGAACCTTCCAGTCTAGGCATTGCCATGGGATTGTACATCAGTGGGAATTCTATCGGAGGACTTGCTGGTCGTGTCATTATGGGCTCTGTAAGTGATCTTTTCAATTGGCATATAGGCATGCTAAGCATTGGCATTATTAGCTTACTTGTAGCAATTGCGTTTTACTTTTTGCTACCCAAATCACAGAATTTCATCCCGAAAAAACTAGCCTTTAAACCTTTATTACATTCGATGCTACAACATTTAAAAGATCCCGCCATGCTACTTCTATTTGGCATAGGATTTATCTTAATGGGCTCTTTCGTTACTCTCTATAATTATGTGAGTTTCTTATTAATTGAAGCTCCATATAAATTAAGTCAAACATTGGTCGGCAGTATTTTTCTCATTTATTTAGTGGGTACAGTTAGTTCCACATGGATGGGGAATTTGGCCACACATTATGGGAAGTATAAAATCATCTTACTTTCCCTTATGTTGATGATTGTTGGAGCCATTACAACACTCAATAGCCACTTATTTATCATCATTATCGGCATGGCACTCCTTACCTTTGGATTTTTTGGTGGTCATTCTATTGCAAGTAGCTTGGTAAGTGGTCAAGCGACACATGATAAGGCGCAAGCTTCCTCTCTGTACTTATTCTTTTACTATGGTGGGTCAAGTATAGGCGGTACATTAGGCGGCTTCTTCTGGATGCATAACGGTTGGTCTGGAGTCATTCTATTTATCCTCTGTTTCTTAGTCATTGGTGTTATTTTATTATTCATCTTAAAAAAAATCACAGAAAAAAAAGAAGCCATTCATGAATGACCTCTCTTTTTTTATTTCATTTGATTAAATTGGCGTTTTCTACGTTCATACCAATAAACGGCCACAACAAACACGGTAAAGCCTAGTGACCAACCACTTACGACATCTGAAAGATAGTGACGCATACCTGCTACACGCGATAGACCAACACAGAAAGTCAGAGCAAATGCGAAAACAAAGGCAATGGCTTTTTGGCCTTTCGAACGAAATTCAGTTAGTATATACGCCAATGTTAATAAGTATAAAATTCCTGTCATCGAGTGTCCTGATGGAAAGCTATAGCTTGTTAATTGATCTGGAATATTCGGACGATCGCGTTGGACGATATTTTTTACTAATAAGTTTAATACATTCCCACCCGCTATTGTGATTAATACAAAAATCATTCCACGATAGTTTTTCATTTTTAGCCATAAAACAAGTAATAAAATAATCGCTACAATGACAACAAATAGAGGTTCTCCTATATAGTGAAATGGTTCAAAGAAGCCATTTCCTTTAAACGTATCAATTCCCCATTGATCAAATTCATGTACCCATGAAGCGTTTAAATTAGAAGCAAATACGATAAAAATAATGAACGTAATAAGTGCAGCTATCATTTTCATGCAGACACATCCTTTTCTTGTACTAATTTAACCATTTTTCATGTAAAAAACAATATAACTAATTATTCAGCATATTAAACTGTATGTAAAGAAGTGCTGTTCTATGCATTAAGATACCCTCATTATTGCAGTCCGTTCTATGTGAATACCTGCTAGTTTTTTGCAAAATCAAATAGAGATTCTTTTATCTGTAAAATTTCACATTCGCTTATTACTATTACCCTTTATATGTATCCATGTGCTTTCAATGACTTCCCTCCATTACATATCTATCATCTAAAACAAAAATCTACTCCCTTATTTTTTGATATATACAC
>JAGHSJ010000311.1 GCA_018065935.1 Candidatus Kurthia equi | reverse complement strand
TTATTAAGGGGTTATTTTAAATTTGAGAAGATAAAATCATGAAATTAGTCATCTTTTTAGCAATTCGGGGTGAAAAGTTAGAGATTTCTCTGCATTATTTTTTCTTATATTGTGGTTTTAGGACTGTTCATAGTATAATTCTAAGTAGTTTAAATAGGAGTGAAGTACATGAACCGAGAAGAATTACAAAAAAGACAGAAGAATATTCGAAATTTCTCTATTATTGCACATATTGACCACGGTAAATCAACACTAGCTGACCGTATTTTGGAAAGAACGGAAGCATTAACAAAACGTGAGATGAAAAACCAACTTCTAGATTCAATGGATTTAGAACGTGAACGTGGGATTACGATTAAATTGAATGCAGTTCAATTAAACTATACTGCAAAAGATGGAGAAGATTATACACTTCATCTAATTGATACACCGGGACATGTCGATTTTACTTATGAAGTGTCTAGAAGTTTAGCAGCCTGTGAGGGGGCTATTCTAGTTGTCGATGCTGCACAAGGTATCGAAGCACAAACATTAGCCAATGTGTACTTAGCATTAGATAATGATTTAGAAATTCTACCAGTTATCAATAAAATTGATTTACCTTCTGCTGATCCAGAACGTGTACGTCAAGAAGTAGAAGACGTGATTGGGTTAGATGCATCAGAGGCCGTATTAGCATCTGCTAAAGCAGGTATTGGGATTGAGGAAATTCTAGAACAAATCGTGGAAAAAGTACCAGCTCCATCTGGAGATATTGATGCACCATTACAAGCATTAATCTTTGACTCTGTTTATGATGCATATCGTGGTGTAATTATTTCTATCCGAGTGGTGCAAGGTACAGTAAAACCAGGAGATAAAATTCACATGATGGCAACAGGTGTAGACTTCGAAGTTATCGAAGTAGGTGTTCACACGCCTGTAATGACACCTAGAGACGTTCTTTCAGTAGGGGATGTAGGTTATTTAACAGCTTCTATTAAAAACGTTGGAGACACACGTGTAGGGGATACTGTAACATCTGTTGTTAACCCAGCTCCAGCTCCACTTGATGGCTACCGTAAATTAAATCCAATGGTATATTGCGGTCTATATCCGATTGATACATCAAAATATGTTGATTTACGTGAAGCTCTTGAAAAATTAGAGTTAAACGACTCTTCATTACAATACGAACCAGAAACTTCTCAAGCATTAGGTTTTGGTTACCGTTGTGGATTCTTAGGATTGCTTCATATGGAGATTATCCAAGAACGTATCGAACGTGAATTCAATATTGACTTAATTACAACTGCACCATCAGTAATTTACAATGTAAAATTAACGGACGGTTCAGAAATTAGCGTAGCAAACCCATCAGAAATGCCAAATCCACAAAAAATCGATTATATTGAAGAGCCATATGTAAAAGCGAGTATTATGGTTCCAAATGATTATGTTGGAACAGTTATGGAACTATGCCAACGTAAACGTGGTAACTTCTTAACAATGGATTATATCGATGATACGCGTGTGAATATTTTCTATGAGCTGCCATTATCTGAAATTGTCTATGATTTCTTTGATCAATTGAAATCTAGTACAAAAGGATATGCATCATTTGATTATGAATTAATCGGATACAATGTATCATCTCTAGCGAAAATGGATATTTTACTAAATTCAGAACAAGTCGATGCATTGAGCTTCATCGTGCATAAAGACTTTGCTTATGAACGCGGTAAAGTAATCGTTGAAAAATTACGTGAGTTAATTCCACGTCAACAGTTTGAAGTGCCAATCCAAGCAGCTTTAGGCCAAAAAATTGTCGCTCGTTCAACAATTAAAGCGATGCGTAAAAACGTATTAGCGAAATGTTACGGTGGGGATATCTCTCGTAAACGTAAATTACTTGAGAAACAAAAAGCAGGTAAGAAACGTATGAAATCTGTCGGTTCAGTAGAAATTCCACAAGAAGCGTTTATGGCGGTTCTACGTATGGATGATGACTCGCCGAAAAAATAAGTAACTAACATCGTATTGAAAAGTGTCACAAACCAAAATGGTTTGTGACACTTTTTTTGTCGAGTAGAAAATCAAGCTTTCAGATAGAATAAAGTCTCCATAATTTCAGCTCGTTTAATTAAATGAAAATAGTTATTCGACATTTTACTAACAAATATTTACTTTAAAATAAATTAAATGTATTTTATTGGCATAGAAG
>JAGHSJ010000246.1 GCA_018065935.1 Candidatus Kurthia equi | reverse complement strand
CTTTTAATCGCATATTTCTCATTTTTCATTAAATAAATGGAGAACCATAAAAAGATGAGATTCTTAGCACCGTAAATCTTTATTTTTCAAATGTGGAACAATAGAAACTAATCATTAGTGGTACGTCCTTATATCTAACTTACGGTAGAATTATTTCTTCATTTAATCGCTGGATTTATTGCATATAGACATTAAATTAGGAGTGAGACCATGTTTGAACAAATTGGTGTAGGATTGAATATGAAAAATATCATTTTATTAATTTTTTTCTAGTACTAGTTATTGGTGGTATTTCGTTGTTAATTAGAAGAACTAATTAGCGCATCTATTTCATTTATCCGACCATAGAAAAAAAGATAAAAAATAGCCTGAAAGAAATTCTAATTTCTTTCAGGCTATTTTTATTTAGATTAAACTTGTTCTAATTGACTTCTATATGTTGAAAAATATTCTAAACGAATGATTTGATTTTGAGATAAGCTTTGAATATATACGACTGAAAACATGTCATTATATGAATTTCCATCGAGTTTCAATTGTATTCTATATTTAAGATTATTCGCATGGACTAGCGTTTCATTAAAGAAATCATCTAAGTTTTCAAACGCAACCAAAGTAGGATTCACTACCTTTTGAGAACTAGTTGAGTCACTTGAAAGTAAAGGTGCACCAGGCGCTTCAATTAACATGCAATCTCTCTCATAGCCATCATAGGCTGGAAGGATATGTTTCCAGTAGTGTATATTTCTATTTGTTGATTGTTGAATATGATTCATGATGTTATATTCTTTCTTTGAAAAGTCTGTAAATAAAAAATCAATAATTAAAATTTTTTCATCTGTTTCAATAGAGAGGTTATCTTTTCTATATTTATCTGGATAATTTCTGAGCAACGCTTGTATCGCTGCTGATAAACAGATAAAACAAATACGCACTTTTTTTCCATCAAAATAAAAAGAAGCCTTTATGTCTGCCTGTTCAGATTTTGAAATAAATACGACTTGATCTACAGAAAAGCTATCTACTATTTTTTGCTGTTCGGCTATAGCTAAAGTTTCATTTTGAAAAACAACTTTAGCAGAATTTTCAGCTTTACATCCTTTCCTCATAACACGTATTTCATGAACCTGCACTCAAAAAACACTCCCTAATGTACAATTATTTGTTCGTAAGTTATAAATCTTATTGAACAATTATAACATATCTCAAACATATATATATAAGAAGTTCAAAATAAAATCATTATTTTAATATATTTAAAATCCGTTAAAAAAGAGTATCTCGTTAGAGACACTCTTTTTCTTCACAATGAATGACACCAAAGTGAAACTTAATATTTGGACGGACTTGTTGCTCAAATTGGAAGCGTGCAAACAAGGGGGAACGAAAATGGGCTTTCAAAACAACCCTTTTTTTCGCGACTCTTTTTGCTTGTTCAATCCATTCATTCGAAACCTCATCATGCACGCCTGCCTGACGAAGTGGTTTAAAGTTCTTTGATTCCTCAATTACTTCTTCAAACATCGGGTCTAAATAAACAACGTCAAAACTATTATCGGGCTGTTTCTTCAAATAATCCACTGCATTTTCTGAAACTACCTCTATATTTCGCATACGAGAAAGCTGCGGGAGGTTCTCTGCTTCAAAATCATATTCTTTCAAGCCCTGTTTCACAATAAAAGCAACATTGGCATTTGCCTCACAGCCGACTACACGCCCAGTATCACCTACGACCTCTGCTGCAATCATACTGTCTGTCGCCAACCCAAGTGTACAATCCAATAAGGAATCACCAGCTTGAAGATTAGCACTTTGAATAAATGTATCTAGTTCTCCTCTTACTAAACGTTTAATACGAAAAGCCGCTGAGCTAGGGTGGAAAAAGAACGGCTCCACAGCACCATATGGAAAATATTCATAACGCCCTTTTCCAGCCACAATAATATGCGCTTGATAAGCCTCTGCTAATTTTTGAACGGAACGTTTTTTTCGAGGAATACATTCAATAGTTAATTGTTGTGCAACAAAACGCGCCTTCTCAAGAGAAAGCGCGTCCGGTCTACCACCTGTAGTGGTGATTGTTTTTAGTCGGCACATACTTGTTCAAGTGCACCAGCAAGGTGATCACGAACTTCTTCCATCATATGGCCTTCAATTTGTTCACGTGGAATAAAGTAAGCTAAGTTACCATCTTTCCAAACAGCAATTGAAGGTGAGCTTGGCGCTACTTCTGGGAAGAACATACGCATTTGTGCAGTTGCTTCTTTCTCTTGACCTGCAAAAACAGTTACTAAATGATCTGGTTTATTTTCTACTTGTTGAATTGCTTCAACTACTGCAGGACGAGCTAGACCAGCAGCACACCCACAAACTGAATTAATCACAATAAGTGATGTGCCTTTTGATTCTTGCATATGATCTACAACATCATCTGGTGTTAATAATTGTGTAAATCCATTATCTACTAATTCCGCACGCATGGGACGGACTATGCCTTGCATATATTCATCGTA
>JAGHSJ010000374.1 GCA_018065935.1 Candidatus Kurthia equi | reverse complement strand
AATATAGGCTTTCTATAGAAGTAAATAGGATTCAAAAAACCCTCGTAAAAATCAACAAATGTCAGTTTCTACGAGGGTCTTAGGTACTTAATTACTCTATATACTACTATTTAAAATTCATTGTAATCGACCATAGTTCAGACTTCGTACCAATACGCATCGGTGGTCCCCAGAATCCAAACCCTGATGTCACCACATAGTCTGTCCCATTTGAACTCTCATGTCCATAAGCAAGTGAATACATCGTCTTCACTAGAAGATTGCCCGGCCAAATTTGTCCGTTATGAGTATGCCCTGAAAGCATTAATGACACATCAGGATTATCCAAAGTTTTTGGTGGCTGATGATCTAAAACAAGCCATGGTTTCCCCGGTTCAAGCTGTTTTTTTAAGTCTACTAATGATAATCGTTCATCATTCGTCGCATCATCCCTACCAGTAAGGAAAATGTCCTCGGTAATTTTGAGCGTTTCATCTTGTAGCATGGTAACATTCGATTGCTTCATTACTTTATTCACTTCTTTAATTTCATCGCCAATATACTCATGATTTCCTAAAATGCCATATACACCATAGGTTGCTTGAAGCTTGTTTAATTCCGCCTGCATGCCCTGCTCCTTAAACCATTTTGGTGAATCATCGACAATATCACCAGCTAATACAACCAAATCTGGTTTTTGCTCATTGCTTAACTCGACAAATTTTTTTAGATGCGCTTTATCTGATAAAATACCCAAATGTAAATCCGCTACAAAAACAATTTTTAACTGTTTTTGTTGAGATGGTTCGGTTCGATTAATCGTTAGTTCTTTAACAGTTGGGGAAAACGCATTGAATTGCCCTACTACAAATAATACAAGTAATATGGCAATCGCAAACCAACTAATGACTTTTGTATACCTTCTTTTTAAAATAAGAGACAAGATGTTACACACGACTGCCAACATCAATCCATAGGCGAAAAAGAACATCCAATAATCACTTACTACCTTGACCCAATCCCAAGTAATAAAGCGAGAAATGACTGGTGTTAATGCAAGAATAAAAAAGAGGGGCCAATAAATAAACTTACGTATCAGAAGCCCAAAACTCCGCAATGCTTTGTAAAAATTCCAGCCAAGATAATAATTTATTCCACCATAAATGACTAAAGCGACAAGTAAAAATAAAATGAATTTAGTCGCCATTAATGGCCTCCTCTTGAACTTTAATTAAATGGTGATTTTGCCAATTATACTGTTCAAAATCATTTACAATTCGGCAATTAGGGAAGACTTCCTGCGCCTCTGCTTTAAGTTTTGTTAAGTCACAAGACAGAAAACGTGAGCTTATATGATTCATTAATAATACCTCCGCATTTGCTTCCCTCGCTACTTTCGCCGCTTCCACATTTGTCGAATGGCCATAAACTGCCGCTAACTTCTCCGTTCCCTTATCAAAGGTTGCCTCATGAATCACAACATCCGCATTTTGTGCCAACTCGATCGATCCTGGGCAAAATTTAGTATCGCCTAAAATAGCCAATGTAAAGCCTGGAACTGGTTCTGAAACTACGGATTCACTTTTGATGACCGTGCCATTTTCCAGTGTTACATCTTGTCCATTTTTTAATTGACCTAATAATGGACCTTTTGGAACACCTAGGCTTCGTGCGAATTCAATGTCTAATTTCCCTGGTAAATTCTTTTGCTCGATGCGAAAACCATAGCTATCAATTACATGCTGTAATTTTTTACAGCGAACGGCAAATTGCTCATCTTCAAAAAGAACCCCTTCTTGAATAACTTCATAGTGAATAGCATAGGTTAAATGCGTTCCAGTTACTTGCATCGTCGTTCTCAACCAATTTTCAAGTCCTGGCGGTCCATAAATCGTTACAGGATCTGTCCCACCTAAAAATGAACGAGAACTTAAAAAACCAGGTAGTCCAAAAATATGATCTCCATGAAGATGTGTAATAAAGATTTTATTGATTTTTCTTGGTTTAATTGTTGTATGTAAAATTTGATGCTGTGTCGCTTCCCCACAATCAAAAAGCCAAATATCCCCACATTCCTCTAACAGTTTTACCGCTAGAGAAGAGGTGTTTCTTGATTTGGAAGGCATACCCGCCCCTGTTCCTAAAAATTGTAATTGCATTGCTTATGTCCTCCTCTAATGAATATCATGATCATCTAAAAAGTCTTTACTAAAACTGGTTTTGGATTCAAAACTAGGCTTTTGTTTTAATTTAATACCCTTTTGAATGCTTTTTTCACCAAATTTCTTTTTGATTTCTTCAACTAATTTTAACATTGGCTCTTCTTTTGCATGTTGCTCATAATTAAAAATAGATAACTGTTCAGGCTCTTCTCGTAAATTATAGACATGACTGACCGTTATGCCCATAAGACGTAGTGGTTCATACTTCCAATGTTTCTTCGCTAATTTCATCGCTTCACGTTCAATATCTTCTTTTAAATGAATACCATTTTTAAAGGAAATGGAGCGTGTGATATTTTTCCAATCGGATGTCCTCATTTGTAGCTGTAAAGTTGTCCCTGCCAAATTTTTTGAGCGCAATCTTGCGGCCACTTTTTCACTAAGTTTTTGAATCGTTTCTAAAAGTTCATGCATTTCAACTAAATCAACCGGCGATGTCGTCGAATTGCCGACGGATTTTGTATCATAAATCGAATCTGGGTCTACTGCTCGCTGGTCAATACCATGGGCTTTCTCCCAAATACGCACACCATTTTTCCCCATAAAGCGTTGCATGTCTCGCTGTGATTGCTTCGCCAAATCACCAATCGTTTCAATACCTTTAGTTTGTAGTTTTTTTGCTGTACTTTCTCCAATTCCATGCATTTCCTTCGTCGGCAATGGCCACAACACTTCCTGCACCTGGCGTTTTCTAAGAATGGTGATACCCATTGGTTTCTTCATATCAGAAGCTGTTTTCGCCAAAAACTTATTTGGAGCAATTCCAATTGAACTAGGTAAATCTAATTCCTGTAAGAGACGTCGTTGGATAGCTTCTGCAAGTTGGATGGCGTCTGCACCTTCTACTATATCGGTCACATCTAAATACCCTTCATCAATCGATACAGGTTCTACAAGATGCGTATAGCTTCGTAACACTTCAAACATCGATTTTGAAGCCGCTCGATAGTTTTCAAAATTAGGGGGTAATAAAATCAAATCTGGGCATTTTTTTCTAGCTTCCCATACTGGCATCGTTGTATAGACACCTTTTGCTCTTGCTTCATATGAACAAGTAATTAAAATACCTCGGCGTTCATTTGGATTTCCTGCGATTGCAATCGGTTTGCCTTTTAGTGTTGGGTCCAACGACTGTTCGACCGATGCATAAAAACAGTTCATATCAATATGAAAAATGATTTTAGCCTTTCCCACTGGCTCTCCTCCTCGTACAATCATATGTTCTTATTATATTACTTTTAGCCGTCCAATGCTCCTAATTCTCCTTCCTTTCAAGCAATTTCATCATCAATAAGGAGGAAAAGATAATTTACGACTTTTCTTTTTAAAAATATCACATAAACACTAGACAGATGATAATAACCCTATTATAGTTAGTTAGGCTAACTAATTATTTAAAAGGAGGATTACAGATGACGGATGAACAAGATTTCTTTGGTGAATATCGTTTAATGTACCGACCTTTTATCAATCAAATTAACGTAAAACTTGAGCACCATGGACTTTTCAGCTCACAGTGGGGCTTATTGCGTCTATTGATTGATAGAGGTCCACTGACATTTGGAGAGATTGCAAATGCTTTATTCATTGAAAAGCCAAGTGCAACAAAGCTTATACAAAAATTGATGGAGTTAGATTTTATTGAAATTCATGCTGGTAAAGACAAGCGTGAAAAGGTTGTTCATTTAACAGCAAACGGTGAAAAACTAGTAGGCGAAATTCATAATGAATTAAATCCAATTTTAGAAAAATCTCTGGCAGGTGTTTCTCAACAGGATATGGAAATTGCCAAACAAGTTTTAGCACAAATCAGAAAAAATATTATAGGTGGGTGACTGCATCAGTGGATCAGAGCAACAAAAAATTATGGACGAAAGATTTCATAACCGTTTCAATTATTAACTTTACAATCACATTAATTTTCTTCTTATTAATGGTAACTATCGCAGCATATGCGGTAAAAGAATTCAATGCTTCAGCTAGTACAGCTGGATTTGTTTCAAGTATTTTCATCATTGGTTCTTTATTTGGACGACTGGGTGGTGGGAATTTCATTAGTAAACATGGTAGTAAAAAAACGTTGTTTATCGGCCTACTATTCTTCTTTATTACAACTGCCCTTTACTTCGTGGCATTTAATCTACCCTTACTAATGATTGTACGCCTATTCCAAGGGGTCGCACTTGGTTTAGCAAGTACTGCAACAGGTACAATTGTTGCTCAAATCCTTCCGCCTGCACGTCGTGGTGAAGGGATTGGTTATTATAGCTTAAGTGCGATTCTAGCTACTGCAATTGGCCCATTCGTAGGTATTATATTAACGCAATCATTCGAAGATTTCCGTATAATCTTCTTAGTAGACACTGTATTAGCAATTATTTGTTTCTTCTTATACTTCTTAGTTCAAGTTGCACCAATGACGATAAAATCAGTTGCTATGACAGAGAAAAAAGGTTTCCATCTTTCCAATTTTATCGAGCTGAAAGCTGTTCCCATTTCGTTCATTGCTCTACTAATTGGCTTCTCTTATTCAGGCGTTATGTCATTTATGACATTCTACTCGGAAGAAATTAACTTAGAAAAAATAGGTAGTTACTTCTTTATTATTTATGCCATTGTTATTTTGGCTACTCGCCCATTTACAGGGAAATTATTAGATAATAAAGGTGCCAATATTGTCGTGTATCCATGTTTAGTGTTATTCGCTATCGGCATGTTTGCCTTCAGTAATGCATCAAATTCAATTACTTTCATTATTGCAGCCGCTTTAATCGGGATTGGCTACGGTAACTTCAACTCAGTTGCACAAGCTGTTGCCATTAAAGTAACACCGAATGAACGATTAGGTCTTGCTACTGCAACCTACTTCATTCTTTATGATCTTGGCTTAGGTATTGGACCTTATATTCTTGGTTTATTCGTCCCTGCAATGGGTTATCAAGGGATCTTCCAATCAATGGTTTATGTTATTATCATTTCACTCGTACTTTACTTCTTCTTACATGGACGAAAAGAACGTGCAAGTCGCAAAACTTTAAAAGCTTAAATACACCACAAAAAAAACTGAATCCATGATGGATTCAGCTTTTTTCATATCTATTGTAGAAATGAAATGTTCATTTCATACGCAGCAAGGCATGCTTATTTCAAATTCGTGCAATTATCTTAATAGACTTTTAAATAACTATTACTATCTTTTAGGTGTTTTTTCTTAATTTATAGCGTTAAATAAGATATTTCTGAAACAGCAGTTTATAAATATTTGTTATAATAGTTACAACATCGACATTTCATTCAATAAATTATTGATAACTGAGGAGAAGTTTAATGGGAAAGAAAAAGTATTATGATGAGAATGGCAAACAAATTAGATCTAGATTATCGA
Source organism: Candidatus Kurthia equi (assembly GCA_018065935.1). Classification (GTDB taxonomy): domain Bacteria; phylum Bacillota; class Bacilli; order Bacillales_A; family Planococcaceae; genus Kurthia; species Kurthia equi. Next base: position 1,755 of record JAGHSJ010000374.1, on the reverse strand, counting down.
AACCCTTTTATAAGAAATGGTCACTTTGGATGATTGTTTTTTTTAGTGCACTTTTGGGTGCGATTGGCATTTACACTATTAGTGATGAAGGAAAATCGAGAGATGCTACTATAGAAAAAAAAGAGCCTAAAAAAGAAATAACAACGAACAAGAAAGATTCTCAGCATACCGATTTAGAGATAGAAGAAAAAGTACCAACATACACGTATGAAAATTTTAAAGGAACCTATATCCAATTTGAGGGAGAACCATATAAATCTTCTATACAGGGGATGTCACCTGTAATTGTCATTGGAGATGCATCTTATTACAAATTTAATCGTTGGGACTTTGAGATGACTTCTACGATTACAGATATAGCGATATCAGAAAGTACGTTAACACTTGATTTAGATAGTCCTGCAGACAAGATATGGGGAATTCCTAGTAAAAGGGAATCTAAACAATTCGAATTACGTTACGATGGGGATAAAAAAATACTTTATTCCATTACAGATGATACAACTTTGTATTCCATCTCTAAAGAAGATTTACAAGCTCACTACACCCAATCAGAAATTGATTATGCACGCATTATTATGACATTAAGGGGCGTACCTAGTCTGGATTCATGGGCAGCATATAGTTCAGAATATAGCGGTGATAAACCACTAATTGGTGTTTCCTACAATAAAAAAGGAGAATCCATTCCCAACATTACTGATTATGGGCATGTTAAATATCCAGAAAATGTGACGACTTTATATTTAAAAAATAAAGCTAGACATGCCGAAATTAGTTACACCTATTCATCAATTGGAGATGGCTATATTAAAGTTTATCCAGTGCCATTAAATTATGCACTAAAAACAGGAGAAGAAGTTTTAAACACTGTTGAGGAATATTATATACAACCTTTTGAACCTTATGAGGTCGCAGATTTTATAGGACATATTGAGTTCGACAAATATTAAAAAACAGTATCTCCTCTTTCCTTACTTTAATTGATGTCCATACTTTATTAACAATTCATAGAATATGGAAGTTGAACTAATTTTTGCTAGTTTGATCTAAAAAGCTCCGTAACAAACGCTGTTACGGAGCTTTTTTAAAATTTTACTCGGCTACTTTTGCTTTTTCTGCTGCTTCAACTAATTTTTGTTGTTCGAACTCAGCCTGTTCTTTTTCTTCATTTTTTGCTTTTTGCATAAATTGTTTGATTTCTTTTATACCTTCAAGTGAGTCTACTAACACTTCTGGAGATACGATCGTAATCATACGCTCATCCAAGTTAGCTACAGCTGTGAAATAACGTGTTTTTGAATAACTTACAAGACCGACCTGCATTAATAATTCTTCCGGAATATCTAAAATTTCTTTCGCCTCTAATACTTTAAGTGCAAATGTGAAATCACCTACTTGAAGAACTAATAATTTACTATCTTCGCTTCTACCTTGGACATTATATAAAATACGTTCAAAATCTAGAATTGGTAATAATTCGCCACGATTTTTCGTTAATCCATCGACATAGACTGGTAAATGTGGAATTCTATTCGTGAATTCAACCTTTTCAATTGAAATCACATGGTCTACCGAAATGGCATACTCCTCATTCCCACTTCTAAAAACAACAACCTTTGAATTTGCCATCTTGTTAGCCTCCATTTATAAAATACCGCCCTATCTAAAAAGAGTTGGCGTATTTGATTGTTCATTTAATTTTTTCGACTTATTTGAATGAGTCCACTCAAATAAGGGTCATAATACTTATTT
>JAGHSJ010000076.1 GCA_018065935.1 Candidatus Kurthia equi | reverse complement strand
GGAAATTAACTATTTTAATAAGGAATAGTATGCGTTATTTGGGAAAATGAGGGTATTTATGTATGGAGGAATATGAAAGGAGTGACTGTATATGCTGAAGTTAGAACATTTATCGAAAGTCTATCGTGGTGGTAAAAAAGCTGTCGATGATTTAAGTATTGAGATAAATGAGGGAGAATTTATTGTCTTTATCGGTACATCAGGAAGTGGGAAAACAACCGCTCTTCGAATGATTAATCGAATGATTGAGCCGACAAGTGGAAAAATCACATTAAATGGGGAAGATGTGATGAAAAAAAATCCAGTAGCTTTGAGAAGAAGTATTGGTTATGTAATCCAACAAATTGGATTAATGCCCCATATGACAATACAGGATAATATTACGCTCGTTCCGAAATTATTAAAATGGGATAAAGAAAAAAAAGAAGAATCAGCTAAAAAATTATTAGATTTGGTTGATTTACCTGAAAGTTATCTGGATATGTATCCATCCCAATTATCAGGAGGTCAGCAACAACGAATTGGGGTACTGAGAGCATTAGCTGCAAATCAGGATTTAATTTTAATGGATGAACCCTTTGGTGCCCTAGATCCAATTACACGTGATACATTGCAGGATTTGATGAAAGATTTACAACAACGCTTAGGGAAGACGGTTGTTTTTGTCACACATGATATGGATGAAGCAATTAAATTAGCGGATCGAATATGTATTATGCGTGATGGTCAAGTCGTACAATACGACACACCAGACAATATTTTATCTAATCCTGCAAATCAGTTTGTGAAGGACTTTATTGGTTCCCATCGTTTAGTGCAGGAAAAACCAAGTGCCAAAATTGTGGATGAAGTAATGATTACACCTATTACCATCTCTTTAGAAAAAAGTTTAGATGATGCAATTCGTACCATGGTGAAAAAACGAGTGGACACTTTATTTGTAATCGATGGTCAAAACAAATTAAAAGGATTTATAGGTGTTGAAAATATTACATCTGAACGCCATCGAACATCTAGTGTTGCTGATGCGATGGATAAAGAAGTTTTTTATGTGAAAACGGGGACAAGATTACAAGACTCTGTCCGCCGAATTCTCCGTCGAAATTTAAAAAATATACCTGTTATCGATGATGAACATCGCTTAGTTGGCTTAATTACGAGAGCGCATATTGTTGATATTGTATATGACACAATCTGGGGAGATGAAATGCTAGAAGAAACTGAACAACAATAAATAAGAGGCTTAGACGAGGGATGTGAAAAAATATGGGCACATTTATTGAAGCTGCGAATGATTTTTTAGTGACAAATAAACATGATATTATCGTCAAAACCTGGGAGCATTTCTATATTTCAATGCTGGCTTTATTATTAGGGATAATTGTAGCTGTACCGTTAGGCATTATTTTATCCAAAACGAAAAAAATATCAAAAGTAGTCATGGCAATCGTCAGTGTATTACAAACATTGCCGTCACTAGCTATTCTTGCATTGATGATTCCTTTTTTAGGAGTAGGTAAAGTACCAGCTATTATTGCTTTATTTATTTATACATTATTACCAATACTTAATAATACATTCATTGGGATGGAATCGGTAAATAAAGATTTGAAATCCGCAGGTATTAGTATGGGAATGACAAAAATCCAAAGTGTTTTCTTGTTAGAGTTTCCATTAGCAACACCTGTAATTATGGCTGGAATCAGACTTTCTGCTGTATATGCTGTATCTTGGGCAACTTTAGCATCCTATATAGGAGCAGGTGGGCTAGGTGACTTTATTTTTAATGGCTTGAATTTATACCAAACTGAATTTATTTTAGGGGGAGCCATCTTAGTTACAATACTAGCTCTTATTGTAGATTTTGTTTTGTCTAAAGTTGAGAAATGGGCAACACCGAAAGGATTAAGAGTAGAAAGGTAGGAGAGTAATCTATGCGAATAAAATTAAAATTACTTGTTGGTATTTGTAGCATTTTACTCATCTTATCAGGATGCTCCTTGAGTAGTAATGATCAAGCTGAAAAGGTGAAAATTGCCACACTTTCTACAAGTGAAAGTGCCATTATGGGAAATATGGTGAAATTAATGATTGAGCATTATACAGATGAAGATGTAGAAATGATAAATAATTTAGGTTCGAGTGTTGTGGCACATCAGGCCATGGTGAATGGAGATGCTAATATTTCGGCATCAAGATATACTGGTACGGATTTAACTGGAGCCCTAGGACAAGAACCGATAAAAGATCCAACTGAAGCTATGCAAAAGGTGCAAACCTTATTTAAAAAAGAGTATGAGCAAACTTTTTTTGACTCCTATGGATTTGCTAATACCTATGCATTTATGGTGACGAAAGAAACAGCAGAAAAATATAATTTGAAAAAAGTGAGTGATTTACGAAAAGTAGCTGGTGAAATGGAAGCAGGTGTTGATAACTCATGGATGAATCGACCCGGTGATGGTTATAAGAGTTTTGTAAAAACATATGGTTTTGATTTTTCTAAAGTATATCCGATGCAAATCGGTTTAGTATATGATGCAGTTGAAGCAGGAAAAATGGATATTGTACTTGGATACACAACGGATGGTCGAATTGCGAGCTATGATTTAGTTGTGCTCGAAGATGATCTGCATTTTTTCCCACCATATGACTGCAGCCCGCTTGCAACTGATGCACTACTTGATAATAAACCTGAAGTGAAAAAAGTTTTGCAAAAGCTTGTAGGTAAAGTGTCTACAGATCAAATGCAAAAGTTGAATTTTGAAGCAGATAATAATTTATTAGAACCAGCAAATGTAGCCAAAAAATTCCTCGAAAAAAATAATTATTTTGATGAAGAGGGAGGCGAATAATGTATGGAAGATATGAATACATTTCAGCAATTCTTTTACTATTTTAGTGAAAATGGAAGCTATGTATTTATACAGTTTATGCGCCATTTTTTAATATCTATTTACGGTGTGTTACTAGCAGCGGTTATAGGTATTCCAATTGGGATTATTATTTCTAAATATGCTAAGCTATCTGGTTTTATTATTACGATAGCGAATATTATTCAGACAATACCTGCATTGGCACTTTTAGCTATGCTGATGCTTGTGATGGGGCTAGGACAAACAACTGTAGTAGTTGCAGTGTTCTTATATTCTTTACTACCAATTATAAAAAATACCTACACAGGGATTAATAATATTAATCATGATTTAATTGATTCTGGGAAGGGCATGGGGATGACGAAGGTACAGGTCCTTTATATGATTGAATTGCCTTTGTCACTGTCTGTGATGATTGCAGGGATTCGGATTGCACTCGTTGTTGCTATCGGTATTACAGCTATTGGTGCATTCATTGGAGCAGGCGGATTAGGTGATATTATCATTCGTGGAACAAATGCGACAGATGGAGCGGCCATTATTTTAGCTGGAGCGATACCAACGGCATTAATGGCAATACTGGTAGATTTTATTCTCGGTCAATTAGAAAAACGAATTGATCCAGTCAAAAGAAATAAAAAATTAACAAAACCATCTATTCAATCATTAGATGATTAGAAATAGATAAAGCTAGTTCTCTTTGCATTTTAAAATGCTTCAAAAAGATAGAAATTATAATTTCTATCTTTTTTTATGCGAAAATCATTTTAGCTAGAGGCAATTATTCCATAGTCATTTTTTGTGGAAAAAAATAGAGAAAACATTTAGCATAAAGGGGACGTAGAAAAGGTAAGGGAGATTGCATATGACAGAACGCCAAGAAAAACGAATTCCGATAACAGGTATGCGTAAACAAATCTATAAAAATTTAGTGAAATCAGCTTTTACGATTCCACATGCAACAGGCATGGATGAAGTTCAAGTGGATGCATTAATTGCCTATAAAAAAGTAGTAGATAGTGAGGCAGATGTACATATTACTTATTTACCTATCATTATTAAATTAATAACGCAGGTTTTAGAAAAATATCCGATTTTTAATGCAACCATTGATGAAGATGCACGAGAGATTGTCATACGTCCAGATTTTAATATTGGCATTGCTGTTGCAACTGAAGAGGGGTTAATTGTACCTGTTATAAAAAATGTAGATAAAAAAACAATTGCTGAAATAGCTGTAGAGTTAAACGAATTAACGGATAAAGCAAGGCAGGGCAAATTAGTATTATCTAATATTGTAGGAGGTACTTTTACAATATCAAATACAGGCTTGCGTGGTGGAACTTATGCAACGCCACTGATTAATTTCCCACAAGTAGCTATACTCGGTATTCATGCAATGAAAGAGCGACCAGTCATTTTAGCTAATCGAGAAATAGGTATTGGCACAATGATGGGGGTAAGTTTATCATTTGATCACCGAATTATCGATGGCGAATCGGTTGGCTATTTTATGGAAGAATTGAAAAATTTAATCGAACATCCTGAAAAAATAAAAAATTAATACAAAAAAATCCAAAATCATATGATTATACGATTTTGGATTTTTATGTGAAGGCATATTTTTATAGTATACATGTTTTAAGTGCCGCAAAATATGTATGTGGCAAACGATAAAAAAATAGTGGAGGCAATTTAGAGAAAAAGGTATTGTTTGTCCTATAAAAAAGAAAAAGTAACGTTATTAGCAACGTTACTTTTTCCTTTTTTTCCTTTTTGATTGAAATTATTTTAATTTCTTAATGAAGCAGACTTTTAAATAGTTAAATTCAGGGAAGTCACGGTTATTGTGGAAGTCTTTTGGTAAACCTAAGTCCTCTACAATTTTGTATTTAATATTTGCGTCTTTGAACGCTTTATCAATAAATGTTTTGAATTTCTTCATACCAAAGCTTGCATTGTTCGTAGAGGCAACGATAATACCGTTTTTCTCTGTGATTTTAATCGCGTCAGCTAAAAGTTTTGTATAATCTTTTGCTGATGAGAATGTCATTTTTTTAGAACGAGCAAAGCTAGGTGGATCTAAAACAACAAGGTCAAATTTCATTTCTTTACGTTGTGCGTATTTAAAGTAATCAAAAACATCCATTACTTTAATATCTTGGCTTTCAAAGTCAATTGCATTTACACTAAATTGCTCAATCGTTTTTGGAAGAGAACGTTTTGCTAAATCGACAGAAGTTGTGTTGCGTGCGCCACCTAATACTGCAGCTACAGAAAATGCACCTGTATAAGAGAATGTATTTAGGACATTGGCATCTTTAGCATATTCATTACGAATAAGTTCGCGAACATCACGTTGATCTAGGAAGATACCAGTCATTGCGCCATCATTTAAATCAACTGCAAAATTCATGCCATTTTCTTTAATGATGATAGGGAATACACCTGGCTCACCTTTCACGAAATCGTCTTCTTGTTCAAGGTACATACCTTTTGTATCAAAACGTTTTTTCTCATAAATCGCTTTATAAGTAGTTAAGCGGTCTAAAGCAGCAATGATATTGTCACGGAAGCTATACATGCCTTCACTGTACCAGCTAATCATGAAATAACCATCGAAATAATCAATTGTTAAACCACCGATGCCATCTCCTTCACCATTGAACACACGGAAAGCAGTTGTATCTGTGTTATCAAAGAAATGCTTGCGATGACGTAAAGCAGTGTTGATTTTTGTTGTAAAGAATTCTTGGTCGATTGCTTCATCTTCTTTTGTAGATAAAATCCAACCAATTCCTTTGTTTTGATTACCGTAATAGCCCTTACCAATGAATTTATTGTGAGCATCTGTAATTTCGAATAATTCACCCTCAACTTCAAGAATATCACGGTTAGGAACAGCGTCGCGGCTTACTAAAGAATATCCTCGTTTAATGTCATTTAGATATTCAGGCTTAATGCGTAATGTTTTCATATAATTTAATCTTCATCCTTTTTTTCGTAGTTTCTTCTATTATCGCATCTTTTGCATAGAAAAGCGAAAATGATATTTTATTACAGGCTCGTAATATTCCTTAATGTAATTGTAATTGAAATGTCGTTGTTTATGACAGCTTGTTTTTATATG
>JAGHSJ010000021.1 GCA_018065935.1 Candidatus Kurthia equi | reverse complement strand
TACAAGTAACTAACTGCTTGTTGCTTTCTTAAAAAGAAAGACTTTTGTTTGCTTACCACTTATTTAAAAGTGAATAAGACTTTATATTGATTAACTTCATGATTGTTTAGTTTTCAAGGTTCATGTTACGTCGCTTGTTAGCAACTTAACTATCATAACATTTTATTAACTTGCTTGTCAAGAACTTTTTTCATTTCTTTTTTCAAGTTGTTAGCGTCACTTGTTAGCGACTTATAAAATTATAACTTATCTTCTCTTAGAAGTCAACAACTAATTATAGTAGTTTAAAAACTCTTTCATAACTTTCTGTACGACTTACCGAGTCAACTTTTATAACTATACGCTCAATATAGTGCTCTGTCAACATTATCTTAAATAATATCTAAAGAAAGAAAGCTCCTCTAAATGAGAAGCTTTCAACCATTCCTATTATTTGGCACCTAAGTTCATTTGTTGCTCTTTACGTAGCTTTCTTCTTTCTGCGCGTTTAGCAATATCTGCTTCAGATTTCGCATTGTATTTAGGTAAAATCAATAGTTGATACATGTTAACGCTGATTATTGGGAATAACAACAAAGCAATATATGCATCTCCACTTGAAGATCGTACCCATAAACCGATTAACCATTCCAACGAACTGACAACAATCATGAAAAATAATGCAGAAATAAATACATGTTTCTTTCCGGTTAGACTCACTTTTTTCATAGCCGTGAATACACCAACTACTAATAGAATTGCAAGTAAGCCTAAATAGTACATCCAATCACCAAAACTTGATGCCTGTGGTTTAAATCTAAAAATAATTAAGTCTACAATTGTAACAATCATCAATAAAATTTGAACCCAATTCCATAAAGTTAAAGATTTAAATAAGTTAACTCCTATTTGATGAACTGTTAAATAAGCAAAGTAACCTGTTTGAGCTACTACACTCATCGTAAAACCTAATACAACAAACCACAAAAAACCTGCAATGATTTCTTTCCATTCACCATTAGCAAAATATGGGCTATAAAAATCTTCCCAACGTATAATTAAACTCACTATACCTGTAATAGCTCCACCGATTAATAATGAATTAATAAAAAAGCGAACCCAATTTCGAATCGTCACTGTTGTACCCCCTTATATAGTAGATTCAAAGTATATTTTCTCATTTATTCCATTATACTATTCATTTACCTATTTTTGGGTATAAAAAGACAGCCAACCGAAAAGTTTGACTGTCTTTGTTCACTATTTATCTAATTGATCGATTACTTTTTGCGCAATGTCGATATATAACTGACCTGTTGAGTGATTACGAGCATAAACCGATGGAGCAAAGTCTGCTTCAATAATCTCTGGTTGGCCTAGTGGAATCTGACCTAATAAATCTGCACGTAATTCCTCAGATAATTTTTGGCCGCCACCTTTACCGAATACATATTCTTTTTCGCCTGATACATCAGATTGGAACCAAGACATGTTTTCGATTACACCGATAATGTGGTGATCTGTTTTAATCGCCATTGCACCGGCACGTGCTGCAACGAAAGCTGCAGTTGGATGTGGTGTAGTAACGATAATTTCATTTGATTCAGGTAGCATTTGATGAATATCAAGCGCGATATCACCTGTACCTGGTGGTAAATCTAATAGAAGATAATCTAATTCGCCCCATTCAACATCACGGAAGAATTGGTCTAATACTTTACCTAACATTGGACCACGCCATACAACTGGCGCATTGTTTTCTACGAAGAATCCCATAGAAATCATTTTTACACCAAAGCGTTCAACTGGGAAAATACGGTCATCCACTACTTTAGGCATTGTTTGAACACCCATCATATCTGGAACGCTGAAACCGTAGATATCAGCATCAATTAATCCAACCTTTTTACCTAAACGCGCTAATGCAACTGCAAGGTTAACAGAGACAGTAGATTTACCTACGCCACCTTTACCTGATGCAATACAAATAAATTTCGTATCGTTCAATGGTGAAAGCATATCTTGCGCTTCTGAGCGAGTTGCTTCCCCACGGAATTTATCTAATACCGAAGAATCTAATTCAGAGAAACGAATTCCGACAGATTTCGCTCCTGCACCTTTTAATGAATTAACAATCTCCATTTGAAGATTCAATTGTTCTGGTGTACCTGTTTTAGCTACCGCAATTTTTACACTAACATGCTCTTTTTCTTCTTTAATAGAAACTTCAAGAATACCTTCAGTTTCAGCCAATGTTTTATGTAAAAAAGGATCTTTTAAAGTTCCAACTAATTCACGAACTTGTTGTTCATTAATCACTTATAACACTCCCTAATTTATATATCAATATCAATTTTCAGTATAACACAACACATATAAAAACTATTCATATTTTGTCCTATGAACTTTCCATTCTAATTAAAAAGTTTTCTGCTATAGACTTTATAAGAAATCATATATTGTTATGCATTTTTTAGTTTATTCATTGTAATAGCAATTTTAAATTGTTTCGTTGTCCTATTAAACATTTAACCATTAAAAATCCAAAAAAAATCCCTCCACCGAAGTGAAGAGATTTTTTGAACTCGATGATAATCGGATGATTAACGTTTTGAGAACTGAGGTGCACGACGAGCGCCGCGAAGACCTGGTTTTTTACGTTCTTTCATACGAGGGTCACGAGTAAGTAATCCTGCTGATTTAAGAGCTGGACGGAAATCTGGATCAACGTTTAGTAACGCGCGAGCGATACCGTGACGAATTGCGCCAGCTTGACCAGTGTATCCACCACCATTCACGTTTACGTGAATGTCATAGCTACCTAAAGTTTCTGTAGCTACTAATGGTTGTTTAATAATTTCGCGTAAAGTTGCGAAAGGGACGTAGTTTTCAACGTCGCGGTTGTTGATGATGATTGTGCCTTCGCCTGGTACTAAACGTACGCGGGCAGTTGAGCTTTTACGACGACCTGTGCCGATATATTGAACTTGTGCCAAGGGTGTATCCTCCTCTATTGATTATCCGCGAAGCGTATAAGCTTCTGGTTTTTGTGCTGCATGTGGGTGCTCTGCACCAGTGTAAACGTTAAGTTTGCCGAACATTGAGCGACCTAAAGAGTTTTTAGGAAGCATGCCTTTGATAGCAAGCTCTAACATTTGAGTTGGGTATTTCTCTTTCATTTCACCAGCTGTACGAGTTTTTAAACCACCTGAGTATTGAGTGTGACGGTAGTAAATTTTACCTTGTAGTTTGTTACCAGTTAAATGAATTTTTTCAGCGTTGATGATGATAACGTGATCACCTGTGTCAACGTTTGGTGTGAATGTTGGTTTATGTTTACCACGTAAAATAGCAGCTACTTCTGAAGCTAAGCGACCAAGAGTTTGGCCTTCAGCGTCTACAACTAACCATTTACGTTCTACTTCGTGACCTTTAGCCATGAATGTTGTACGCATTATAGTATCCTCCTACTAACTAATTGTTCTATTATTCTGTTCCAATTGTTTTCTTTATCCTCAAAAGTTAAGATTCGGGGCTTATCTTGTGGGGTAATGAAAATACCATATGTCATCTTATAATATATTTCAACTTAAGTCAAGTACTTTGCGAAAAACGCCAGGTGATGTTGTTTCACTCTGGATAATCAACTTTTTCTAGGTACAAACCCTGTGCTGACGCTGTTTTACCAGCTTTACTACGGTCCATAGAGGCGATAATTTCTTCCAGCTGTGCTGAGTTTCTTTTACCTATCCCTACTTCCCATAATGTGCCCGCAATAATGCGTACCATATTATATAAAAAGCCATTTCCCGCTATGGTCATATGCAATTCCTCGCCATGCCATTCAAACTCAATTGCCGACACTGTACGTACTTTATCTACCACGCTTGTGTTTGCTGCACAAAAGCATGAAAAATCATGTGTACCCAAAATATACTGTGCTGCTTCTTTCATTGCTTCGACATTTGGTAACACCCCATTGGTGGGTGTTGCATAAAAACGTCTAAAGGGATTTTGCACTTTTTCGCACGACCAAATATAACGATATTGCTTTCCATGAACACTATATCTGGCATGAAAATCTGGTGCAACTTCCTCTATTTTTAAAACTCGTATATCTCTAGGGAGTTGAACGTTTAATGCGTGTGCATAACGATCAAGGGGAATGGACAGTGTCGTATCAAAATGTAGCACTTGACCAGTTGCGTGGACACGCGCGTCTGTTCGACCACTTGCTGTCACATGGACAATCTCATCACTTTTATGCATTATGGTTAAAACTTTTTCAATTTCCTCTTGTACAGTTCGTTGATTTGGCTGTACTTGATAGCCTGAAAATAGTGTCCCATCATATGCGATTGTTGCTCTCATTCTTCTTTTCATCGTTATGCAAGTCTCCTAGTTCATTCTCAAATAAATTAATGCAGCCGCTAAAATAACGACTAGTAATAATGCCATTGTATCACGGAATCCCCAAGTTAATTGACGATAACGTGTTCGGCCTTCTCCTCCACGATAACCTCTTACTTCCATCGCAGTTGCTAAATCTTCCGCACGCTTAAATGCGCTAATAAACAAAGGAATCAATAGAGGGACGACCGCTTTAACTCGTTCTTTTATTGGACCAGATGTCACATCTGAGCCACGTGCCATTTGAGCTTTCATAATTTTATCTGTTTCATCCATCAATGTTGGGATAAAACGAAGTGCAATTGACATCATCAATGCTAGCTCATGTACAGGTAATTTTATTTTTTTCAATGGGTTCAATAATGTTTCTAACCCATCTGTAATCGAAATAGGCGATGTAGTCAATGTTAGAATCGACGTCATGAATACAAGTACTAAAAATCGAATTGAAATGAATATACCTTGCTTCAGACCTTCTTCATAAATGTGAATAATTCCCCAATTGACCAGTTCATCTCCACCTTTAGTGAAAAACACATGTAAACAGAGTGTGAAAATCATTAAAATTAGTACTGGTTTTAGTCCGTTAATTAAAAAATATAGTTTTATACGTGATAATAAAATTACTACGAGCGTAAAGGCTACAAGTAAAATATATCCTGCTATATTATTGGCTAAAAATACGATAACAATAAATGCAAAAACAAATAAAAGTTTAGCCCTCGGGTCCATCTTATGAACGAATGAATCTCCTGGTATAAAACGACCAAATATCATTTTCTCCATCATAATTGATCACGCTCCTGTCGAACAACTTGACCAATTGCTATAGCCATTTCTTCTTCAGTTAAGCTTAATCTGTCAAATTCAATCCCTAGACGGCTTTCTAAGGTCTTTTGAAATTGAATGATATGAGGAACTTCTAAACGATACTCTTTAAGCTTATCTGCGTTACTAAACACTTCTCGCGGTGTTCCATTCATCACGCTGTAACCATCATGCATAATGGTTATTTCATCTGCATATCGTGCGGCATCTTCCATACTATGTGTGACTAAAATCATCGTTAGATTCTTTTCCTTATGCAAGGAATAAAATAGTTCCATGATTTCCTGACGCCCACGAGGATCCAATCCAGCAGTTGGTTCATCAAGTACAAGAACTTCTGGCTCCATAGCAAGTACACCTGCTATTGCTACACGTCGCATTTGTCCACCTGAGAGGTCGAATGGTGATTTCTCTAGGATAGTTTCATCTAAGCCTACAAGCTTAATTAGCGCATGTGCACGCTCTTTAGCATCTTCTTCAGATACACCAAAATTCATCGGCCCAAAGCAAATATCCTTCAATACCGTTTCTTCGAATAGCTGGTGCTCTGGAAATTGAAAAACAATTCCTACTTTTTGACGTACTTCTCGTAAATCTTTTTCCTTCTTACCAGCAATAATTGTTTTTGAACCGATTTGTACTTGGCCTTCTGTTGGTTTTAGCAATGCATTTAAATGCTGTAAGATTGTTGATTTTCCTGAGCCTGTATGACCAATGATGGCATAGTAGCTTCCAGTTGAAATCTCCAAATTTACATCATAAAGAGCTCTTTTTTCAAATGGTGTATTTTTGGCATATGAATAGCCTACTTTTTGAAGTTTGATATCCATATATCCTCCACCAACTCTCGTTCTGACATATGTGTCCCAATTAACTGAACACCTTGTTGTTGCAGTAAACGAGCCATTTTCATTGAAAAAGGTAAATCCAAGCCTAATTCAATTAATTGATCCCCTAAACCAAATATTTCTGATGGCTGTCCTTCAGCAAACTTCTTCCCACCATTCATAAATAGCAAGCGATCAGCTAAAATAGCCTCTTCTAAATCATGCGTGATAGATAACACCGTTAAGCCGGTTTCCTCACGTAATTGTTGTACAATATCTAATACTTCTCTGCGCCCTTGAGGGTCTAACATCGAAGTAGCTTCGTCTAATATTAATAAATTGGGGCGCAAAGCTAATGCACCAGCTATCGCTACACGTTGCTTTTGTCCACCAGACAAATGTTGTGGCTCATGGTTCATAAAACCATCCATTTTCACTTGTACTAACGCATTCTCTACTCGGCTAACCATTTCTTCATATGGTACTCCATTATTCTCTAATGCAAAGGCTACATCATCTTGTACAGTAGCTCCTACAAACTGATTATCTGGATTTTGAAAAACCATACCAAGTTTTGAACGAATATCCCATAAATTCTCTTCATTCATAGATTCTCCAAAGACCGTAACTTGTCCTGACTGCGGAAAAAGTAAACCATTTATAATCTTAGCAATCGTCGATTTTCCTGAACCATTATGTCCGACAATCGCAATCCACTCACCTTGATTTACAGTAAAAGAAACATCCTCTACAGCATTTTTCACCTCAGGCTGGTCCAAATCATATGTGAATGTAATATGGTTCAATGATAGTATTTCCACCATATGATCATCTCCTCTTGTTCAAAATATCCTAAACTAATCTCTACTCGTCTCTTACTTAACTTACACTGTTTTTTCATTGAATACTAGACTGAATTTTCTATGTATAAAAATACGACTTCGCTTAATAGCAAAAGTCGTGTTTTTTTGTCGTTAAAAAATAAAAAAGCGCGCACCCCATTCCAGAGAAACGCGCAAAACAATTTGTTCATTCTCATCATTCCAGGTTGCTCAGACCCAGAAGTGAATGGGGTGCGTAGAGCTAAACGAGACAGCACTTATGTCCGCTCATCATAACACTCAGCTTTTAAATTTGTCGTATAAATCTTTTTTATGTGTTTTAAAAAAAGAGGGTGCAAAGTTCATTTGTGTGAACAAGTACACCCTCCATCGCATTCTGCTGCAATGATTAAACTAGTTCAATCACAACTGTAGGCGCACCGTCACCACGGCGAGGTCCCATTTTCATAATGCGTGTATAACCGCCTTGACGTTCTGCGTAGCGAGGTGCTACGTTATCAAACAATTTTTGCAAAGCAAAAACAGTTTCTTCAGTACCTTCAGCGTTAGTAACAGTTGTTACTTCACGACGGATAAATGCTGCTGCTTGACGACGAGCGTGCAAGTCACCGCGTTTACCTAAAGTGATCATTTTTTCAACAACTGAGCGTAATTCTTTAGCACGTGTTTCAGTTGTAACAATACGTTCGTTGATGATTAAGTCTGTAGCTAAATCACGAAGCATTGCTTTACGTTGAGAACTTGTACGTCCAAGTTTTCTGTAACCCATGGATGTTTCCCTCCTTCGTTCAAATACTGATCTTACATGTTGTTATATAAAATCGCTTAGTCTTCTTCTCGTAATCCTAAACCAAGCTCTTCTAACTTAGCTTTTACTTCTTCTAATGATTTACGACCTAAATTGCGGACTTTCATCATATCATCCTCAGACTTGTTAGCAAGTTCAAGTACAGTATTGATTCCAGCGCGTTTTAAGCAGTTGTAAGAACGAACAGAAAGATCAAGCTCTTCGATAGTCATCTCTAAGACTTTTTCTTTTTGATCTTCTTCTTTTTCAACCATGATTTCAGCTGTTTTAGCTTCATCAGTTAAACCAACGAAGATATTTAGATGCTCGGTTAAAATTTTAGCTCCGAGCGAAATCGCCTCTTTAGGACCGATGCTGCCATCCGTCCACACATCTAGTGAAAGTTTATCGAAGTCAGACGATTGTCCAACACGAGTATTTTCAACAGTGAAGTTGACGCGTGAAACTGGAGTGTAAATAGAGTCGATCGGGATAACGCCGATAGGAAGATCCTCGCGTTTGTTTTGATCAGCTGGAGTGTACCCACGTCCACGTTGTGCATGCATACGCATACGTAAGTGACCGTTTTTAGCAACTGTAGCGATATATAAATCTGGGTTTAACACTTCCACATCACTGTCATGCATAATATCAGCAGCTGTGATTACACCTTCGCCTGCAAAATCAATTTCAATAACTTTTTCTTCGTCAGAGTAAATTTTTAAAGCAAGTTTTTTAAGGTTCAATACGATTGATGCTACATCTTCGATTACACCCTCAATAGTAGAGAATTCATGAAGAACACCATCAATTTGAATTGAAGTTACAGCAGCTCCTGGTAGAGAAGACAGCAGAATGCGACGTAGTGAATTACCCAAAGTAGTACCATATCCACGTTCAAGTGGTTCTACAACAAATTTGCCATATTTAAGGTCATTACTGATCTCAACGGTTTCAATCTTTGGTTTTTCAATTTCGATCATTCAATTTACCCTCCTTAAAAACATCGAATATATATCTATTTCAACATTAAATCAAATGTCATTCAATCTTTACGATTATTAAATATATTTGTACATTAAATCCAGTCGGCTAGGCAACAAGGTTTAATTATACGCGACGACGTTTTGGTGGGCGGCAACCATTATGAGGAACTGGTGTTACATCTTTGATAGCTGTAACGTCTAAACCTGCAGCTTGAAGTGCACGAATTGCAGCTTCACGACCTGCGCCAGGACCCTTAACAGTTACTTCTAAAGTTTTTAAACCATGTTCCATTGCAGTCTTAGCAGCAGCTTCAGCAGCCATTTGAGATGCGAATGGAGTAGATTTACGTGATCCACGGAAACCTAGTGCACCAGCAGAAGACCAAGAAATTGCGTTACCTTGAACATCTGTGATTGTAACAATTGTATTATTAAATGTAGAACGGATGTGAGCGATACCTGATTCGATATTTTTTTTCACACGACGTTTACGTGATTGTTGTTTACGTACCATGTTAAGAAGAAACCTCCTTTACTTAATTATTTTTTCTTGTTCGCAACAGTTTTACGAGGACCTTTACGCGTACGCGCATTGTTCTTCGTATTTTGTCCACGAACTGGTAAACCGCGACGGTGACGGATACCTCGGAATGAACCGATTTCCATTAGGCGTTTAATGTTAAGTGAGATCTCACGACGTAAGTCACCCTCAACTTTATACTTATCTAATTGTTCACGGATTTGGTTTAATTGATCTTCAGTTAGATCTTTTACACGGATATCTTCAGAAATACCAGCTGCAGCAAGAACTTGCTTAGCAGTAGTGTTACCGATACCGTAAATGTATGTTAATGAAATTACAACGCGTTTTTCGCGTGGAATGTCAACACCTGCAATACGTGCCATGTACGATGTGCACCTCCTTAGGAATTATCCTTGTTTTTGTTTGTGTTTAGGATTTTCACAGATTACCATTACTTTACCGCGTCGACGAATAACTTTACATTTTTCGCAGATCGGTTTTACTGATGGTCTTACTTTCATCTTAACCTAACCTCCTTAGTGGTCCGGAGTGCAAAAGATTATTTAAAACGGTATGTGATACGACCGCGTGTTAAGTCATACGGAGATAATTCAATAGTAACCTTATCTCCAGGTAAAATACGAATAAAGTGCATACGGATTTTTCCCGAAACGTGTGCTAGCACAGTATGACCATTCTCTAATTCTACCTTAAACATCGCGTTTGGCAAAGTTTCAAGAACCGTGCCTTCGATTTCAATTACATCGTCTTTCGCCATCGAGCCTGTCTCCCTTCTATATGCAATTCAGGTTCTCATCGTCAAATTCAAACGGAATTTGCTGCAAGCTTCATCTTAAAACAAGATAAACCGCATCAACAGTGTTTGGTTCATGAGGATGTTCGAAAGACGTTCACAAGTTTCGCATCTCATAATCCTAGGAACATGTTCACGGAGAACTTGTATCCATTACTATCAACACGATCACCCGGAATGTCCTAGATGAGATCCTGCATACCTATTTTCATAGATACTTTACGAAACCCATTATACCCTGTTCGAATACTGATTGCATCAAGGAAAAAGGGTATCCTTTAAACGAAACAATCCATTCTTCAGTGCATAGACCGGGCACAATATGCTTTTGCAGCTCTCGAAAATTAACTTTCCGTTGTGCCACCGCGTACTACCTTACCTCAGTATTACAAAGCGCCCGAGACATGGGTTATTAGTTGCGGCTGCTCTTAAAAAGAGCATCTACATCAGCAAACACCAAATTAATATCTTGTTGGCCATTAATATCTGTTAAGACATTTTTAGCTTTATAGAAATCTAATAATGGTTGAGATTGCTTAATATTTACTTCCAGACGGTTATTAACTGTTTCTGGATTATCGTCTGCTCTTTGATAAAGTTCTCCTCCATCTTTATCACAAATTCCCTCTTCTTTCGAAGGTTTGAAAATTAAATGATAAGATGAACCACATACTTTACAGATACGACGACCTGTTAGACGTTTAACCAATTCTTCTTTAGCTACTTCGATGTTTACCACATGTTCAACTGATTTGCCTAGAGCAGATAAAATATTATCTAATTCTTCAGCTTGTTCAATTGTACGAGGGAAACCATCTAATAGGAATCCTTGATCACAATCAGGTTGGCTTAAGCGCTCGCGAACGATTCCAATCGTAACTTCATCGGGTACTAATGCACCTTTATCAATATACGATTTTGCTTCTAAGCCTAATTCCGTACCATTATTAATAGCTGCACGAAACATATCGCCTGTAGAAATATGAGGGATATCGTACTTTTCAACGATTTTATCTGCTTGAGTACCTTTACCAGCACCCGGCAGACCCATAAGAACGATGTTCATACGGTTACGCCCCCTTATATTCTTAAATGAAGGTTTTAGGAACGCAAAACGCCCCTACTACCAACTTTTATTTCATAAAACCTTTATAATGACGTTTTACTAGTTGAGATTCTAGTTGTTTCATTGTTTCCAGCGCAACGCCGACAACGATGATTAAGCTAGTACCACCAATTTGTGCCGATTGAGGTAAGTTAGCGATATTAACGAATAATATCGGTAAAATTGCCACGATCGATAAGTAAATCGCACCTACAAAAGTTAAGCGATATAACACACTTGTCAAATAAGATTCCGTTTTCTTCCCTGGACGAATCCCTGGAATATACGCACCTTGTTTTTTCAAGTTATCAGCCACTTTTTCAGGATTCACTTGTACAAATGCATAGAAGTACGTAAACGCAACAATTAATGCAATGTAGATTATCATACCTACTGGTTTAGAGTAATCAAAAGTGTTCGTGATAAATGTAGCTACTTTGCCGTCACCAAATAAAGAAGCAATTGTTCTAGGCGTTACGATAAACGCAACAGCGAAGATTACTGGAATTACACCAGCTGCATTGACTTTAAGTGGTAAATGCGATTGTTGTGCTCCACGAGTAGCGCTTGTACCTTTAGCGTATTGAATTGGAATCTTACGATCCGCTTGTTGGAAGTAAATTACCCCAACGACAATAACTAGAGCTGCAATAACTACTAATGCCATTTTAATAATATTGATGAACATTTGTTCACCAGCATTTTCAAACTGTTGAGCATAAATTTGGTTAACTGTTGTTGGTAAAGCTGCAACAATACCGGCAAAGATAATAATGGAAATACCATTACCAACACCTTTTTCAGTAATTTGTTCGCCTAACCATAAAAGAAATGCTGTACCAGCCGTTAACACAATAGCAATTGTTAAGTAAGTAAGGATACCCTCATCATTTATCAACGAACCACCATACATACGGTTAAAACCATATGACATAGCGATTGATTGAATAAATGCTAAGATGATTGCAAAATAACGCGTGAATTGCGCGCTTTTCTTACGACCAGCCTCGCCTTGCTTAGACCATTCTGTAAACTTCTTCACAACATCCATTTGCAACAGTTGCACGATGATTGATGCCGTAATATACGGCATTATACCCATCGCAAAGATCGAAAAGTTTTGAAGTGCTCCACCACCGAATGTATTCAGGAAACCAACCAATGAGTATTGATCAGTCTGTTGTAGCACTTGGGCATCCACATTTGGCACTGGTACGAATGTTCCTATACGGAACACAACCAGCATCAAAAGGGTAAAGATGATTTTATTTCGTATATCTCTGACGCGTAAAAAGTTAGAGATTGTCTGAAACATTAGATCACCTCTATGTTTCCACCCGCATTTTCGATTGCTTCTTTAGCTGAAGCTGAGAATTTGTGGGCTTTAATAGAAAGCTTTTTATCAATTGATCCATTACCTAGAATCTTGATACCAGATTTTTCATTGCCTACAACACCAGATTCGATTAATAAAGCTGGTGTAACTTCTGTACCGTCTTCGAAACGATTTAACGCGTCAAGGTTTACGATAGCAAACTCTTTACGGTTAATGTTTGTGAATCCGCGTTTTGGTAAACGACGGAATAAAGGGTTTTGACCACCTTCAAAGCCCGGACGAACGCCGCCGCCTGAACGTGAATTTTGACCTTTATGACCGCGTCCAGACGTTTTACCGTTACCAGTCGCCATACCACGACCTACACGGTTACGTACTTTACGTGAACCAGCAGCTGGTTCTAATTCATGAAGTTTCATTATTCGATGGCACCTCCTTATATCTAAAATTTAAATTATTTTTCAGTAACTGTAACTAAATGAGCTACTTTAGCGATCGCACCGCGAACAGCAACGTTATCGTTGTGTTCAACAGTTTGATTCATTTTGCGTAAACCTAAAGCTTCAGCAGTAGCGCGTTGGCCTGGTTTAGTACCAATTAGGCTTTTAGTAAGGGTAACTTCTAATTTGTTTGCCATAGTCATTTCCCCCCTTAACCTAATAACTCTTCTACAGACTTACCACGAAGTTTTGCAACTTCTTCAGCGTGTTTAAGTTCTGTTAAACCTTTAACAGTCGCGCGCACCATGTTGATTGGTGTGTTTGATCCTAAAGATTTTGAAAGAATATCAGTAATACCAGCAAGTTCTAGTACGGCACGAACCGGACCACCAGCGATAACTCCTGTACCAGGAGCAGCAGGTTTGATCAGGATGTTTCCTGCACCAAATTTACCAATTACTAAGTGAGGTGTAGTACCACCCACACGTGGAACTTCCACTAGGTTTTTCTTCGCATCTTCTACAGCTTTGCGAATAGCATCAGGTACTTCTTGAGCTTTACCTGTACCAAAACCTACATGGCCGTTGCGGTCTCCGACTACTACTAATGCAGTAAAACGGAAACGACGTCCACCTTTAACAACTTTAGCAACGCGGTTGATGGTAACAACGCGTTCTTCAAGTTCTAATTTGTTTGCGTCAATAACGTGACCCATGAAATGTGTACCTCCTTCTTATTAAAATTCTAAACCGTTTTCGCGAGCAGCTTCAGCTAAAGCTTTAACACGTCCATGGTATAAGTAACCGCCACGATCAAATACAACAGCTTTGATGTTTTTTTCAGCAGCTTTTTTAGCGATAGTTTCGCCAATAGTTTTAGCAGCTTCTACATTGCCATTAAGGTTTTCTAAACCTTTATCCATTGTTGAAGCAGATACTAATGTTACGCCTTGAGAATCGTCGATGATTTGAGCGTAAATGTTTTTATTAGAACGGTATACATTTAAACGTGGTTTAAGTGTTGTACCTGAAATTTTTGAACGTACGCGAGCATGACGTTTTTTACGAACTTGATTCTTATCTTGTTTCGTAATCACAAGAGGTCACTCCTTTCTAATGCTTAGGCAGCATTATTTACCTGTTTTACCTTCTTTACGACGAACGATTTCGCCTTCGTAACGGATCCCTTTACCTTTATAAGGTTCTGGTGGACGAACGTCACGGATGTTAGATGCAAGAGCACCAACTTGTTCTTTAGAAATACCCTTAACGATGATTTTAGTGTTAGTCGGAACTTCAACTTCAACACCGTTTTCTGGAGTAAATTCTACTGGATGAGAGAAACCTACGTTAAGTACAAGTTTTTTACCTTGTAATTGTGCACGGTAACCTACACCAATAAGATCAAGAGATTTTGTGAAACCTTCAGAAACACCAGTTACCATGTTAGCTAGTAACGCACGAGTTGTACCGTGGTTAGTACGGTGTTCTTTAGATTCAGAAGGACGTGTTACTGTGATCACGTTACCTTCAATAGCAATTGTCATATCTTTGTGAAAAGAACGAACTAATTCGCCTTTTGGACCTTTAACAGTTGCTACGTTATCAGCCGAAACTTCAACAGTAACTCCTGCAGGTACCTCGATAATTTTTTTACCTATTCGAGACATTTAATGTTGCACCTCCATTCATTTGTTGCTTATTACCAAACGTATGCTAAAACTTCGCCGCCAACTTTTTGTGCGCGAGCTTCTTTGTCAGTTAATAAACCATTTGAAGTAGAAACTAAAGCGATACCAAGACCGTTTAATACTTTAGGAACTTCTTCAGTTTTTGCGTAAACGCGTAAACCTGGTTTAGAAATACGTTTTAAACCTGTAATAACACGTTCGTTATTTTGACCATATTTTAAGAAAATACGGATAAGTCCTTGTTTGTCGTCCTCAACATACTCTACATCACGTACAAAACCTTCACGCTTAAGGATTTCAGCGATTTCTTTTTTGATATTAGAAGCCGGAAGCTCTAATTTTTCGTGACGAACCATGTTCGCATTACGAATACGAGTTAGCATGTCAGCAATTGGATCTGTCATTGTCATTACATTTACCTCCTTCCCAAATTAGGGGATTACCAGCTGGCTTTTTTAACGCCAGGAATTTGTCCCTTGTAAGCAAGTTCTCGGAAACAAATACGGCAAAGTTTAAATTTGCGGTACACAGAGTGTGGACGCCCACAGCGCTCACAGCGAGTGTATTCTTGAACTTTGAATTTAGAACCGCGTTGTTGCTTGATGATCATAGATTTTTTAGCCACGATCTCGCCTCCCTTTTTATTTTTGGAATGGCATACCGAATTGTGTTAACAACTCGCGAGCTTCTTCGTCAGAGTTCGCAGTAGTTACGATAACGATATCCATACCGCGTACTTTTGTTACTTTATCATAGTCGATTTCAGGGAAAATTAATTGCTCTTTAACACCTAGTGTGTAGTTACCGCGACCATCGAATGCTTTTTTAGAAACACCGTGGAAATCACGTACACGTGGTAATGAAACAGCGATTAGTTTGTCTAAGAAATCATACATACGTTCACCACGTAATGTAACTTTCGCACCGATTGGCATACCTTCACGAAGGCGGAAACCTGCGATAGATTTTTTAGCTTTAGTAATTACTGGTTTTTGACCAGCAATTAGGCCTAATTCTTCAACAGCAGAGTCAAGAACTTTAGAGTTTTGAACAGCGTCACCAACACCCATGTTAATAACGATTTTTTCAACTTTAGGAACTTGCATTACTGATGTGTATTCAAATTTGCTCATAAGAGCAGATGATACTTCGTTTACAAATTTTTCTTTTAGGCGGCTCATTTGTGTACCTCCCCTCTTAACTTTTAGTCGATTACTTTACCTGTTTTTTTAGAAACACGAACTTTTTTGCCATCTTCCATTGTATAACCTACGCGAGTCGGCTCGCCTGATTTTGGATCGATAAGCATTACGTTCGAAACGTGGATTGCAGCCTCTTGGCTAACAATTCCACCTTGTGGATTTAGTTGGTTAGGTTTAACGTGTTTTTTAACAATATTAACGCCTTCAACTAAAACGCGATCTTTTTTCGGGAACGCAGATAGGATAACGCCTGATTTGCCCTTATCTTTACCTGAGATAACCATTACTTTATCGCCTTTTTTAACGTGCATGTGTCGCACCTCCTTGATCGCTACTTTCATGTAATTAAAGAACTTCCGGAGCTAATGAAACGATTTTCATGAAATTGCTGTCACGTAGTTCACGTGCAACAGGTCCGAAAATACGAGTCCCTTTTGGAGACTTATCATCTTTGATAATTACGCATGCGTTCTCATCAAATTTAATGTAAGTACCATCTTTACGGCGAGCACCGCTCTTAGTACGAACGATTACAGCTTTAACAACTTCGCCTTTCTTGACAACGCCACCTGGTGTTGCTTTCTTAACTGTACAAACGATAACATCACCGATGTTAGCAGTTTTACGGCCAGAACCACCAAGAACTTTAATTGTTAGTACTTCTTTAGCACCAGAGTTGTCGGCAACTTTCAAACGACTTTCTTGTTGAATCACTTAGGTTACCTCCCTTCGGATCGAGTGTTCCGAAATTATTTAGATAATAACCGCTTTTTCTACAACTTCAACTAAACGGAAACGTTTAGTAGCTGATAGCGGACGAGTTTCCATAATACGTACGATATCTCCAACTTTAACTTCGTTGTTTTCATCATGCGCTTTGAACTTTTTAGAGTATTTTACACGTTTACCATAAAGTGAGTGTTTCTTGTATGTTTCAACGACCACTGTGATCGTTTTATCCATTTTGTCAGAAACAACACGGCCTGTGTAAACTTTGCGTTGATTACGCTCAGTCATGCTTGCAAACCTCCTTTACCAGTTTAGTTAGCACTGATTTCTCTTTGACGAATAACAGTTTTCATACGAGCGATAGTTTTACGTACCTCACGGATGCGAGCTGTGTTTTCTAATTGACCAGTCGCTAATTGGAAGCGAAGGTTAAAAAGCTCTTCTTTCAGTGATTTTACTTTATCTTCGATTTCAACACTTGTAAGGTCACGGATTTCATTAGCTTTCATTAGATTCACCACCAATTTCTTCACGTTTGACAATCTTACACTTAACAGGCAATTTATGTGATGCTAAGCGTAATGCTTCACGAGCTGTTTCTTCAGAAACGCCGCCGATTTCAAACATAATGCGACCTGGTTTTACTACTGCAACCCAACCTTCTGGAGCACCTTTACCTGAACCCATACGTACTTCTAGAGGCTTTTTAGTGTAAGGCTTATGTGGGAAGATATTGATCCATACTTTACCGCCACGTTTAGTGTAACGAGTCATTGCAATACGAGCAGCTTCAATTTGACGGTTTGTGATCCAGCTAGCAGTTTGTGCTTGTAAGCCGAATTCACCAAAATTAATTGTTGTGCCGCCTTTTGATTGGCCTTTCATATTACCACGGTGTACACGACGGTATTTCACGCGTTTTGGCAATAACATATTATTTGCCTCCTTCCACAGAGTTCTTCTTAGTTGGAAGTACTTCTCCACGGTAGATCCATACTTTAACACCTAACTTACCATAAGTTGTGTCAGCTTCAGCGTGAGCATAATCGATGTCAGCGCGAAGAGTATGAAGTGGAACAGTTCCTTCACTGTAATGCTCAGCACGAGCGATATCAGCGCCACCTAAACGACCAGATACTTGAGTTTTGATACCCTTAGCACCAGCACGGATAGTGCGTTGAATTGTTTGTTTTTGTGCACGACGGAATGATACACGGTTTTCTAATTGGCGAGCGATGTTCTCAGCAACTAGTTTTGCATCAAGATCAGCACGTTTAATTTCAACGATGTTGATGTGTACGCGTTTGCCAGTCATAGCGTTAAGGTTTTTACGAAGTGATTCTACTTCAGTACCACCCTTACCGATAACCATACCTGGTTTCGCTGTACTAATTGTGATGTTAAGTTTATTAGCAGCACGTTCAATTTCTACCTTAGAAACAGATGCTTCTTTTAAAGTTGTTTCAATAAAGTTACGAACTTTGATATCTTCGTGAAGTAATGTTGCATAGTCCTTCTCAGCGTACCAGCGAGATTCCCAATCACGGATGACACCAACACGTAAACCTATTGGATGTACTTTTTGACCCATGTATTATCCCTCCTTCTTCTCAGATACCACTAGAGTAATGTGGCTAGTACGTTTGTTAATCGCACTTGCACGACCTTGTGCGCGTGGACGGAAACGTTTTAACGTTGCACCTTCATCTACGAATACTTCAGAGATGTATAGGCTGTTAACGTCTAAATCATAGTTATGCTCTGCATTAGCGATTGCTGATTTTAAAACTTTTTCTACGACAGGAGAAGCTGAACGTGGAGTGTGGTTTAAAATAGCGATTGCTTCGCCAACTTGCTTGCCTCTAATTAAGTCTACTACTAGACGTACCTTACGAGGAGCAATGCGAACTGTGCGAGCGACTGCTTTAGCTTGTTGCATTAGGATTGACCTCCCCTCTTAATTAGCGTACTGATGTTTTCTTATCATCTGCACCGTGACCTTTATAAGTACGTGTTGGTGCAAATTCGCCAAGTTTATGGCCTACCATATCTTCAGTCACGTATACAGGTACATGTTTACGACCATCATATACAGCGATTGTTAAACCGATAAAATTCGGGAAGATTGTAGAGCGGCGAGACCAAGTTTTAATAACTTGTTTCTTTTCTGACTCTTGTTGTGCTTCAACTTTAGTGAATAAGTGAGCGTCAACAAAAGGTCCTTTTTTCAAGCTACGACCCATTTTGGAGCCTCCCTCCGTGATGCCACCACGGTTCGTTCATTGAACCGTAGTTTAACCACTTTATTTTTTACGACGACGAATGATAAGTTTGTCGGATTTAGCACGTTTGTTACGAGTTTTGTAACCAAGTGCTGGTTTACCCCAAGGAGTCATTGGAGACTTACGTCCGATTGGAGCTTTACCTTCACCACCACCGTGTGGGTGATCGTTAGGGTTCATTACAGAACCACGTACAGTTGGGCGTTTACCCATCCAACGTTTACGTCCTGCTTTACCAAGATGAATAAGTTCGTGTTGTTCGTTACCAACAGCACCGATTGTAGCGCGGCATGTAGCAAGGATCATACGTACTTCACCTGATTGTAAACGAACGATTACGTACTTATCTTCTTTACCAAGTACTTGCGCTGAAGTACCTGCAGAACGTACTAATTGTCCACCTTTACCAGGTTTCATTTCGATGTTGTGAATTGTTGTACCCATTGGGATATTAGCTAGTGGTAATGCGTTACCAACTTTAATATCTACGTCTGGACCTGAAACAATTTCCATACCTACAGTTAAGCCTTTTGGAGCTAAGATGTAAGTTTTTTGACCATCAGCATAGTTAATTAATGCGATGTTAGCAGATCTGTTTGGATCATACTCAATAGTAGCGACTTTACCTGGGATACCATCTTTGATACGTTTGAAATCAATGATACGGTATTGGCGTTTATGTCCACCACCATTATGACGAACAGTGATTTTACCCTGGTTATTACGACCAGCTTTGCGTTTTGTAGACTCTAATAATGATTTCTCAGGTTTATTAGTAGTGATCTCAGCAAAGTCAGATGTAGTCATATTACGACGTCCATTTGTGGTAGGTTTGTACTTTTTAATCGCCATGTGTTTTCCCTCCTTTGAAAATATCTATTCTACTTGAAATTAAATTTCAAATAATTCGATTTCGCCTTCAACTAACGTTACGATAGCTTTACGACGTTTGTTTGTTAAACCACTGAATTTACCAACGCGTTTCATTTTACCTTTATAGTTCATGATGTTAACTTTTGCAACTTTAACACCAAAGATAGATTCAACAGCGTGTTTTACTTCAGTTTTGTTGGCACGAGTGTCAACTTCGAAAGTATATTTTTGTTCAGCCATTTGTTCTGAAGATTGCTCAGTAATGACTGGACGTTTTAAGATATCACGTGCTTCCATTATCCAAGCACCTCCTCAATTTTTTCAATAGCTGATTTAGTGATAACAACTTTGTTATGACCAACAAGGTCAAGAACATTGATACCGTCAGCTTTTAAAACTTTAACGCCTTGTAAGTTACCAGCAGCTAGAGCTACGTTGCTTTCAAGGTCAGCAGTAACGAATAATACTTTAGAATCGATGTTAAGATCAGAAAGAACTTTAACGAATTCTTTTGTTTTAGGTGCTGCTAATGCTAATGCGTCTAATACTACTAATTCAGAATCTGCAACTTTCGCTGATAATACTGATTTAAGAGCTAAACGACGAACTTTTTTAGGAAGTTTATAAGCATAGCTACGTGGTGTTGGACCGAATACGATACCACCGCCGCGCCATTGTGGAGAACGAATAGAACCTTGACGAGCACGTCCAGTTCCTTTTTGTTTCCATGGTTTACGACCGCCACCTGCAACTTCAGAACGGTTTTTAACTTTGTGTGTACCTTGACGTAGTGAAGCGCGTTGAGCGATTACTGCATCAAAGATAACAGATTCGTTTGGTTCGATTCCGAAGATTGCATCGTTTAATTCGATTTCGCCTACAGAAGAACCTGTTTGACTAAGTACATTAACTTTTGTCATTCCTGTTTCCTCCTTTCTCCGGAAAATTAGTTAGCTTTAATAGCAGATTTAACTGTTACTAATGCTTTTTTAGAACCAGGAACATTACCTTTTACTAATAGAAGGTTACGTTCTGCATCAACCTTAACGATTGCTAAGTTTTGAATTGTAACGACAGTACCACCCATTTGACCAGGTAATTTCTTTTGTTTAAATACGCGGTTCGGAGCAACTGGGCCCATTGAACCAGGACGACGGTGGTAACGAGAACCATGTGACATAGGTCCGCGAGATTGTCCGTGGCGTTTAATAACACCTTGGAAACCTTTACCTTTAGTTACGCCTGTTACATCTACTACATCGCCTTCTGCGAATGTTTCAACGTTGACTTCTTGACCAACCTCGTACTCAGCTAAGTTAGCATTGCGAATTTCGCGAATGAAGCGCTTAGGAGTAGTGTTTGCTTTTGAAGCGTGTCCTTTAGCTGGTTTGTTAGTAAGCTTTTCGCGCTTATCTTCAAAACCAAGTTGGATAGCTTCGTATCCGTCAGTTTCAACAGTTTTCTTTTGTAAAACTACGTTTGGAGTAGCCTCGATTACTGTTACTGGGATTAAATCACCGTTTTCAGCAAAAATTTGCGTCATACCGATTTTTCTACCTAAGATTCCTTTGGTCATTAGTCACACCTCCTGTGAATTTTTAAATATTATTTTATTTTTACCATTAAAGTTTGATTTCAATATCAACACCAGATGGTAAATCTAGTTTCATTAACGCGTCAACAGTTTGTGGTGTTGGGTTAACGATGTCGATTAAACGTTTATGTGTACGCATCTCGAATTGTTCACGAGAATCTTTGTACTTATGCACCGCACGTAAGATTGTGTAAACTGATCTTTCAGTTGGTAGTGGAATTGGACCTGATACTCCAGCACCTGAACGTTTAGCAGTTTCAACAATTTTTTCAGCAGATTGATCAAGAATTCTATGATCATAAGCTTTTAAACGAATACGAATCTTTTGTTTTGCCATTATTTTCCCTCCCTTTTTCGCCTATTTCCTAGACAATTCTCCACGAAAATTTTCCAACCACTCGCCATGGCAATGCGGCCGGGTGTGTCGGTAACCTCTCGCTTCATCGCAGTCAAAGACCAACATTCAATATTATACATAAAGATATAGTAATGTGCAAGTCATTTCAAGAAATTCTTTGACGTGTTTTTTATTTTCTTTAAATCTCTTTTTACGACCGCTCTTTACAACGTTTTTTAGTATATAAAAATATCAGCAAGATTACAACTATAAACCATTAAAATACTTAATTATTTTATATGATGTAGTATCTTCTCTATATAAAGGAAATACAGCATAGGGTTTCCAAATAAAAAAGACCCGAGTAGTGCGCACCACTCGGGTCTTTTCAAGATCATAATTTCTTCAAAGAAGAATTATTTTTGGATTGAAGCTACAACGCCAGCGCCTACAGTACGGCCACCTTCACGAATTGAGAACTTAGTACCGTCTTCGATAGCGATTGGGTGGATAAGTTCGATATTCATTTCTACGTTGTCACCAGGCATTACCATTTCAACGCCTTCTGGAAGTGTTACAACACCAGTTACATCAGTTGTACGGAAGTAGAACTGAGGACGGTAGTTAGAGAAGAATGGAGTGTGACGTCCGCCTTCTTCTTTTGATAATACATAAACTTCTGATTTGAAGTTTGTGTGTGGAGTGATTGAACCTGGTTTAGCAAGTACTTGTCCACGTTGGATATCTTCACGAGCAACACCACGTAATAAAGCACCGATGTTATCGCCAGCTTCAGCGTAATCTAATAATTTACGGAACATTTCAACACCTGTTACAGTTGTTTGAGCAGTTTCTTCAGCGATACCTACGATATCGATAACGTCGCCGACTTTAACTTGTCCACGTTCAACACGGCCAGTTGCTACTGTACCACGACCTGTGATAGAGAAAACATCCTCTACAGGCATCATGAATGGTTTGTCAGTTTGACGTTCTGGAGTTGGAATGTAA
Organism: Candidatus Kurthia equi; assembly: GCA_018065935.1. Taxonomy (GTDB): domain Bacteria; phylum Bacillota; class Bacilli; order Bacillales_A; family Planococcaceae; genus Kurthia; species Kurthia equi. Next base: position 32,731 of record JAGHSJ010000021.1, on the reverse strand, counting down.
GAATCTACAACGTCCATTAATTCAACGATGCGTTCTTCCCATTCTGGTTCGCCTTCAAGAGCTTTAAGAGCAGAACCTTTGATTACTGGAATATCATCGCCAGGGAAATCGTATTCAGATAATAAGTCACGAACTTCCATTTCAACTAATTCAAGTAATTCTTCGTCATCAACCATGTCGCATTTGTTTAAGAATACTACAAGGTAAGGAACACCAACTTGACGTGAAAGTAAGATGTGTTCACGAGTTTGAGGCATTGGGCCATCAGCAGCAGATACTACTAAGATACCGCCATCCATTTGAGCAGCACCAGTGATCATGTTTTTAACATAATCGGCGTGTCCTGGGCAATCTACGTGAGCGTAGTGACGAGTTGCAGTTTCATATTCGATGTGAGAAGTGTTGATTGTGATACCGCGTTCTTTTTCTTCAGGAGCGTTATCGATTTGAGCGTAAGATTTTGCTTCCCCACCCATTTTTTTAGAAAGAACTGTAGCGATTGCAGCAGTTAATGTAGTTTTACCATGGTCAACGTGTCCAATTGTACCAACGTTAGCATGGGTTTTAGAACGGTCGAATTTTTCTTTAGCCATTTTAAATGTGCCTCCTAGGGTTTCTAATTTAATTTTTTATAGTCACGATCTACTCTGAAACAGGGCCCCGTTTCAAAGTAAATCGTAGCTTACAATTATTTATACTTTATAATGATGAAAATTTCAATTAAAAATAATCGAATTATTCACCTTTATGTTTTTTAACGATTTCTTCTGAAACTGATTTAGGAACTTCTGCATAATGGTCAAATACCATAGAGAAAGTACCGCGTCCTTGAGTAGCAGAACGTAAAGTTGTTGCATACCCGAACATTTCAGCAAGAGGAACCATAGCACGAACAACTTGAGCGTTACCGCGAGCTTCCATACCTTCAACGCGTCCGCGACGAGCAGTAAGGTTACCCATGATATCACCAAGATATTCTTCTGGCATTACAACTTCAACTTTCATAACTGGTTCTAAAAGAACCGGTTTACAAGCGATAGCTGCTTTTTTAACTGCAAGAGATGCAGCAACTTTAAATGCCATTTCATTTGAATCGACATCATGATAAGAACCATCATATACTTTAGTCTTAACATCGATAACTGGGAATCCAGCAACTACACCATTAGCTAGTGAGTCTCTAAGTCCAGCTTCGATAGCAGGAATGTATTCACGAGGAACAACACCGCCGACTACAGCATTTTCAAATTCAAATCCTTTACCTTCTTCATTAGGAGTGAACTCAACCCATACGTCACCGTATTGACCGCGACCACCTGATTGACGAGTGAATTTACCTTGAACTTTAGCTGATTCACGGAAAGTTTCACGGTAAGAAACTTGAGGTGCCCCAACATTAGCTTCAACGCGGAATTCACGTTTCATACGATCAACTAAGATATCTAAGTGAAGTTCACCCATACCAGAGATGATTGTTTGACCTGTTTCAGTGTCAGTGTGTGCACGGAAAGTTGGATCTTCTTCTTGAAGTTTTTGTAATGCTTGACCCATTTTATCTTGGTCACCTTTTGTTTTTGGTTCAACAGAAAGTGAGATAACTGGTTCAGGGAATTCCATAGACTCAAGAATAACTAATGATTTTTCATCACATAAAGTATCACCAGTAGTTGTAGCTTTTAAACCTACAGCTGCTGCGATATCGCCCGCGTAAACGCGTTCGATTTCTTCACGAGAGTTAGCGTGCATTTGTAGGATACGACCTACGCGTTCACGTTTACCTTTAGATGAGTTTTGTACGTACGAACCTGATTCAAGAACACCAGAGTACACACGGAAGAAAGTTAATTTACCAACATAAGGGTCAGTCATAACTTTAAACGCTAATGCAGCGAATGGTTCTTCATCAGATGAGTGACGAACGATTTCTTCTTCTCCATCGATGTCTGTACCTTTAATAGATTCAACATCAGTTGGAGCTGGAAGGTAATCAATTACTGAATCAAGCATTAATTGAACACCTTTGTTTTTGAAAGCTGTACCACATACTACTGGGTAGAACTCTACAGATAGAGTAGCTTTACGAATTGCAGCTTTTAATTCTTCAACAGTGATTTCTTCACCAGCGAAGTATTTTTCCATTAGATTTTCATCTAATTCAGCTACAGCTTCGATAAGTTTTTCGCGGTATTCGTCAGCTTGCGCTTTGTATTCTTCAGGGATTTCAGTAACTTCAGCGTTAGAACCATCATCGCCCTCTTTATAGAAAGTAGCTTTCATTTCTACAAGGTCGATAATTGCGTGGAACTCATCTTCAGCACCGATTGGTAATTGAATTGGATGAGCGTTAGCTTCTAAACGATCTTTTAATGTTCCTACAGAATATAAGAAATCAGCACCGATTTTATCCATTTTGTTAATGAATACAATACGAGGAACGCCATAAGTTGTTGCTTGACGCCATACTGTTTCAGTTTGTGGTTCTACACCTGATTGAGCATCAAGTACAGTAACCGCACCATCAAGTACACGAAGTGAACGTTCAACTTCAACAGTGAAGTCTACGTGTCCTGGTGTATCGATAATGTTTACACGGTGGCCTTTCCATTGGGCTGTTGTAGCAGCAGAAGTGATAGTAATACCACGTTCTTGCTCTTGCTCCATCCAGTCCATTTGAGAAGCGCCTTCGTGAGTTTCACCGATTTTGTGAATCTTACCAGTGTAATAAAGGATACGCTCAGTTGTTGTTGTTTTACCAGCATCAATATGAGCCATGATTCCGATATTACGAGTGTTCTCAAGTGAGAATTCTCTAGTCATGCGGAATTTCTCCTTCCATAATGGAAATTTGAATTGATTTGAATCCTACCAGCGGTAGTGAGCGAATGCTTTGTTGGCTTCAGCCATTTTGTGCATATCTTCGCGTTTTTTAACTGACGCACCAGTGTTGTTAGAAGCGTCAAGAATTTCATTAGCAAGACGTTCTTCCATTGTTTTTTCTCCACGAAGACGAGAGTAATTTACTAGGTAACGAAGACCAAGAGTTGTACGACGTTCTGGACGTACTTCTACTGGTACTTGATAGTTAGCACCACCAACACGACGAGCGCGTACTTCAAGTACAGGCATCACGTTGTTTAATGCAGCATCGAATACTTCTACAGGGTTTTCACCAGAACGTTCTTTAACGATTTCGAACGCACCGTATAAAATTTTTGAAGAAGTACCTCTTTTACCATCTACCATCATTTTGTTGATTAAACGAGTTACTAGTTTTGAATTATAAATTGGATCTGGTAACACGTCACGTTTGGAAACAGGACCTTTACGAGGCATGTGTTTTCCTCCTTTCAGCTAAAGCTAATTGTATTATTTTTTCTCTTTTGGTTTTTTAGCACCATATAATGAACGAGATTGCATACGTCCAGTAACAGCAGCAGTATCAAGAGCACCACGTACTACATGGTAACGTACACCGGGTAAATCTTTTACGCGTCCGCCACGAATAAGTACAACACTGTGTTCTTGTAGGTTATGACCTTCACCAGGAATGTATGCGTTAACCTCTAATTGGTTAGTTAAGCGTACACGAGCGTACTTACGTAACGCTGAGTTTGGTTTTTTAGGAGTCATAGTACCAACACGAGTACAAACACCACGTTTTTGTGGTGAGTTTACATCAGTTAGAACTTTCTCAAAGCTGTTATAACTTTTGTTTAAAGCTGGTGAGTTTGATTTCTTGCTTTTGGATTGACGAGGCTTACGTACTAATTGGTTAATTGTAGGCATCGATTTCTCCTCCTCTCATAAACTTGCGTTTTTTAATACCACACATCCAGGTGGTTCATGTTAGGGTAAAAAACAAAGCTTTCGCATGATCAGTGCAAAAACTAACATCAATACTAATATTGTTTGTCACATGCTCGAATGAAAATTTTCTACCAGCTGGAAAGCTGCCCTAATGCAACGGGAACACCATAATTTGTGCTACTAGTCGCACCGCATGCGTGGTCATTCGATCGTATGCATTCAGAAACTCGACATTCTCATACATGACCTACAAATATTAACTACTGTTCATCTTAGACCCGACTGTAGATTTTTCCGTGAGAAATTAAATCCCCGAAATGATAGACAGACAACTATCAACCTAAAATATATTATCATTCTATAGAGTTGCTGTCAACAAAAAAAGAAAAATCCGAAGGAGAATTCTCCTTCGGATTTAATTTAATTAGTCAGCTGAAACTGTTTCTTCAGTTTTGTTAGCTTCTTCACCAGCAATTTTAATTTGACGGTAACGTTGCATACCTGTACCAGCTGGTACAAGTTTACCAAGGATAACATTTTCTTTAAGACCTAGTAACTCATCACGTTTACCTTTAATTGCAGCATCTGTAAGAACACGAGTTGTTTCTTGGAATGATGCAGCAGATAAGAATGATTCAGTTTCTAATGATGCTTTTGTAATACCAAGGATTACAGGAGTACATGTTGCTGGGATTTTACCAGCATTAATAACAGGACCATTAGCATCATAGAATTGGTGAATATCAAGAAGTGAACCTGGTAATAAATCAGTATCTCCAGCTTCGATTACACGAACTTTACGTAGCATTTGGCGTACCATAACTTCGATATGTTTATCGCCGATTTCTACACCTTGCATACGGTAAACTTTTTGTACTTCTTTTAATAGATATTCTTCTACTGTAGTTACATCAGTAACTTTGATTAATTGTTTTGGATCAATAGAACCTTCAGTAAGTGGTTGTCCGTGATGAACTTCGTCATTAATTTGAACTTTAAGACGACCATTATATGGAGCCAAGTACTTACGTGATTCAACGCCACTTGTTACAGTGATTTCTTTTTGACCTTCACGAATTTCTTCAATGTCACTTACGATACCAGTGATTTCACTGATAACCGCTTGACCTTTAGGATTACGTGATTCAAAAATTTCTTGGATACGAGGAAGACCTTGAGTGATATCGGCACCGGCAACCCCACCTGTATGGAAAGTACGCATTGTTAACTGAGTACCTGGTTCACCGATTGATTGAGCTGCGATGATACCTACAGCTTCACCAACTTCAACTTTATCTCCTGTAGCTAAGTTCATACCATAACATTTTTTACATACACCATGTTTAGTGTTACATGTAAATGCTGAGCGGATTGTTACTTCTTCGATACCAGCTTCAACTACTGCACGAGAAAGCTCTTGCGTAATTAATTCGTTTCTAGCAACAATTACTTCATTTGTTTCAGGGTGACGAATAGTTTTCTTAGCATAACGGCCAACTAAACGTTCGTCTAATGTTTCGATAATTTCTGTACCCTCACGTAATGCAGAAATTAATAAACCACGGTCAGTACCACAGTCATCTTCGCGGACAATTACATCTTGTGCAACATCTACTAAACGACGAGTTAAGTAACCTGAATCGGCAGTTTTAAGTGCTGTATCGGCAAGACCTTTACGAGCACCATGGGTAGAGATGAAGTATTCCAATACTGTTAAACCTTCACGGAATGAAGATTTGATTGGTAACTCGATGATTCGACCAGCCGGGTTGGCCATTAGACCACGCATACCAGCTAGCTGAGTAAAGTTGGATGCATTACCACGGGCACCAGAGTCACTCATCATGAAGATTGGGTTTTCTGCAGGAAGAGATTTCATCAGTTTCGCTTGAATTTTCTCTTTAGCAGCAGTCCAGAACGAGATAACACGTTCATAACGTTCCTCTTCAGTGATTAAACCACGACGGAATTGTTTTAATACTTTATCAACTTGTGTTTGTGCTTCAGTAAGAATTTCTTGCTTATCTGGAAGTACGATGATATCCGAGATACCAATTGAGATACCTGCTTTAGTAGAATATTTAAAGCCTAAGTCTTTCATACGGTCTAACATAACAGATGTTTCTGTGATGTGGTAACGTGCGAATACTTCAGCGATAACATTACCAAGATATTTCTTCGTGAACGGTTTAACAACATCTGCGTTAGCAAAGTATTCTTTTACGTTCGTTGTAGTTGGTACGAAGTAATGATCTGGTGTTTCTAATAAGTTAGCATTTGTTGGTTCATTGATATATGGGAAATTCTCATCAAGAATTTCATTGAAAATTACTTTACCTACAGAAGTAAGTAGTAATTTTTTATTTTGTTCTTCGGTAAATGTTTTATTTTTTAGAGAAGATGCTTTGATTGCGATACGAGTGTGTAAATGCACTTCCGTATTTTGGTAAGCAATCATTAATTCTTCACTATCAGTAAATACAGTACCTTCACCAACAGTTCCTTTACGTTCTAAAGTTAGGTAGTAGTTACCTAATACCATATCTTGAGAAGGAGTTACTACTGGTTTACCATCTTTAGGGTTCAAGATGTTTTGTGCAGCTAACATTAATAGACGAGCTTCAGCTTGTGCTTCAGCAGATAAAGGAACATGGACCGCCATTTGGTCACCATCAAAGTCAGCGTTATATGCTGTACATACTAATGGGTGAAGACGGATGGCTTTACCTTCGATTAATGTTGGTTCAAACGCTTGAATACCTAGTCTGTGCAAGGTCGGTGCGCGGTTAAGAAGAACTGGGTGTTCACGAATGATTTCTTCAAGTACATCCCATACATCTTCATGCATGCGTTCGATTTTGCGTTTTGCAGATTTGATATTGTGTGCTAAACCACGCTCAACAAGTTCTTTCATAAGGAAAGGTTTGAATAGTTCGATTGCCATACCTTTTGGTAGACCACATTGGTACATTTTTAAAGATGGACCAACTACGATTACAGAACGACCAGAGTAATCGACACGTTTACCTAATAAGTTTTGACGGAAACGACCTTGTTTACCTTTTAACATATGAGAAAGAGATTTAAGTGGACGGTTACCTGGTCCGGTTACTGGACGGCCACGACGACCATTATCGATTAAAGCATCTACAGCTTCTTGAAGCATACGTTTTTCATTTTGTACAATGATTCCCGGTGCGCCAAGGTCTAATAGACGTTTTAGACGGTTGTTACGGTTGATAACTCGACGGTATAAATCGTTTAAATCAGAAGTTGCGAAACGTCCACCATCAAGTTGTACCATTGGACGTAATTCTGGAGGAATTACTGGTAGTACATCTAGAATCATCCATTCTGGACGGTTACCTGAGTGACGGAAAGATTCAACTACTTCAAGACGTTTAATCGCACGAGTACGACGTTGACCTTGCGCAGTTTTCAACTCTTCTTTTAACATTTCTGTTTCTTTATCAAGATCGATTTCACGTAAAAGATCCTTAATTGCTTCAGCACCCATTGCAGCTTTGAATGTTGAACCGAATTTTTCACGGTACGCACGATATTCTTTTTCAGAAAGCAGTTGTTTCTTCTCTAAAGGTGTGTCAGCAGACTCGATTACTACATAAGAAGCAAAGTAAATTACTTCTTCAAGAGAACGAGGAGACATATCTAAGATAAGACCCATACGAGATGGAATACCTTTAAAGTACCAAATATGTGATACTGGTGCAGCTAATTCGATATGACCCATACGTTCACGACGAACTTTAGCACGTGTTACTTCTACTCCACAACGATCACAAACTACGCCTTTATAGCGAACACGTTTGTATTTACCACAGTGGCATTCCCAGTCCTTTGTAGGTCCGAAAATTCGTTCACAAAATAAACCATCTTTTTCTGGTTTAAGTGTACGGTAGTTGATTGTTTCTGGTTTTTTTACTTCTCCATAAGACCATGAGCGGATTTTATCTGGTGAAGCTAAACCGATTTTCATATACTCAAAATTATTAACGTCTATCAAGGAGCCTACCTCCCTTATTATGAAGTCTATTTGACTTGTCACTTAGCTCGACGATTGATTTTATAAGATAAATTGGAATTAGGACAAGCCCATTTAAGGTCCTGTCCATCTTCCATTAATTATTGTAAATTAGTTTTCTGAAGTTACAGATGATTCTTTTGCATCATCAGTTGGAAGGATATTAAGTGCGTCATTTGAAGAAACTTCTTCGTCATCTTCTGTGTCGCGTAACTCAATTTCTTCGTCATTGATATTCAACATTTTCACATCTAAACCTAAAGATTGTAATTCTTTAATTAATACTTTAAATGATTCTGGAACGCCTGGTTCTGGAACGCTGTCACCTTTTACGATAGCTTCGTAAGTTTTAACACGTCCAACAACATCATCCGATTTAACAGTTAAGATTTCTTGAAGTGTGTGCGCAGCACCGTATGCTTCAAGAGCCCAAACTTCCATTTCACCGAAACGTTGTCCACCGAATTGCGCTTTACCACCAAGTGGTTGTTGCGTAACTAGTGAGTAAGGACCTGTAGAACGAGCATGAAGTTTATCGTCAACCATGTGGGCAAGTTTGATCATATACATAACCCCAACTGATACACGGTTGTCTAATGGTTCACCTGAGCGACCATCATAAAGTACAGTTTTACCATCACGGTTCATGCCAGCTTCTTCCATTGTTTTCCAAACATCTTCATCGGTAGCACCATCAAATACTGGTGAAGCCATGTGAACGCCTAAGTAACGAGCAGCCATACCTAAATGAAGCTCTAATACTTGTCCGATGTTCATACGAGATGGTACACCAAGTGGGTTTAACATGATATCTACTGCTGTTCCGTCTGGAAGGAATGGCATATCTTCTTCTGGAAGGATACGAGAGATAACCCCTTTGTTACCATGACGTCCGGCCATTTTGTCACCAACGCGAATTTTACGTTTTTGAACAATATAAACACGAACTAATTGGTTAACACCTGGAGATAACTCGTCGCCATCTTCACGGTTGAAGACTTTAACGTCAAGAACGATACCACCGGCACCATGAGGTACACGTAGTGAAGTATCGCGAACTTCACGCGCTTTTTCACCGAAGATTGCATGTAATAGACGTTCTTCTGCAGTTAATTCTGTAACACCTTTAGGAGTTACTTTACCAACTAGAATATCGCCATCATCAACTTCAGCACCGATACGAATAATACCGCGTTCATCAAGGTTACGAAGAGCATCTTCACCAACATTAGGAATGTCGCGAGTGATTTCTTCAGGCCCTAATTTAGTATCACGCGCTTCTGATTCGTATTCTTCAATATGAACAGAAGTGTAAACGTCATTTTTAACAAGACGTTCGTTCATGATAACGGCATCTTCATAGTTGTAACCATTCCAAGTCATGAATGCAACGACTACGTTACGACCTAGAGCTAACTCACCTTTTTCCATTGAAGGACCATCAGCTAAGATGTCACGTGGGTTAACACGGTCACCAACTGATACTAGTGGGCGTTGGTTATAACTTGTACCTTGGTTAGAACGGATGAATTTTTGTAATTTATATTTAACTAAATCACCTTGTACTTCTTTTCCGTCAACTTCTTCGATACGACGTACGTGGATTGAACGTGCTTCAACATGTTCAACAATACCAGCGTATTTCGCTACTACTGCTGCACCTGAGTCACGAGCATCTACGTGTTCCATACCTGTACCAACGAATGGAGCTTCAGGGTTTAGTAAAGGAACAGCTTGACGTTGCATGTTGGCACCCATTAGAGCACGGTTAGAGTCATCGTTTTCTAAGAATGGGATACATGCTGTCGCAGCAGATACTACTTGTTTAGGAGATACGTCCATGTAGTCAATTAAATCACGTTTAAACACAGAGTTATCACCACGGAAACGACCTACAACTTCTTCTTCCGCAAATGAACCATCTTCGTTTAAGATTGAGTTTGCTTGAGCTACTACGTAGTTATCTTCTTCATCTGCTGTTAAATAATCAATATGCTCAGTTACAGCACCAGTTTCAGGATCCACACGACGGTACGGTGTTTCGATGAAACCAAATTTGTTTACTTTTGCATAAGATGATAATGAGTTAATTAAACCGATATTCGGACCCTCTGGAGTTTCAATCGGACACATACGGCCATAGTGAGAGTAATGTACGTCACGTACTTCGAAACCAGCACGTTCACGTGTTAAACCACCAGGTCCTAATGCAGATAGACGACGTTTGTGCGTTAATTCTGCAAGTGGATTCGTTTGGTCCATGAATTGAGATAATTGAGAGCTACCGAAGAATTCTTTGATAGACGCAATTACAGGACGAATATTGATTAATTGTTGTGGCACGATAGATTCAGTATCGTTAATTGACATACGTTCACGTACGACACGTTCCATACGAGATAGACCGATACGGAATTGGTTTTGCAGAAGCTCACCAACTGAACGTAGACGACGGTTACCAAGGTGGTCAATATCGTCTGTGTCACCCACACCATGTAATAAGTTGAAGAAATAAGAAACAGATGCTACTACGTCAGCTGGCGTGATATTTTTCACTTCATCATCGATGTATGCATTACTGATTACTTTAATTTCTTTTTGAGACTCATCATTTGGAGCAAAGATTTTAACTTCTTGTACTAAAACGTCGCCTTCAATTACGCCACCAATTTTAGAAAGTGTTTTGAATCCAACACCATTTTCTAAATAAGGAGTAATTTTGTCTAAGACACGACGGTCGATTAACGTACCTTTTTCCACTAAAATTTCGCCTGTTTCTGGATCCACTAAAGTTTCAGCAATAGTTTGATTGAAAAGACGGTTTTTAATGTGAAGTTTTTTATTCATTTTATAACGTCCAACGTTAGCTAAATCGTAACGTTTCGCGTCAAAGAAGCGAGAATACAGTAAATTTTTAGCACTTTCTACTGTAGGTGGTTCACCTGGGCGTAGACGCTCATAAATTTCTAGAAGCGCTTTTTCAGTGCTTTCTGTATTATCTTTTTCAAGTGTATTACGTAGGTACTCGTTATCACCGATTAAATCAATGATTTCTTGGTCTGAAGCGAAACCTAATGCACGTAAAAGTACTGTTACTGGTAATTTACGTGTACGATCGATACGAACATGTACAACATCTTTCGCATCTGTTTCATATTCAAGCCATGCACCACGGTTTGGAATTACTGTTGCGCCGAAGCCTTTTTTACCGTTTTTATCAGTTTTATCATGATAGTATACACTAGGTGATCTTACTAATTGAGAAACGATAACGCGTTCTGCGCCGTTAATAATGAAAGTTCCTGTTTCAGTCATTAATGGGAAATCACCCATAAATACTTCTTGCTCTTTCACATCAGCTGTTTCTTTGTTATGCAAACGTACTTTCACGCGTAATGGAGCCGCATAAGTTGTATCACGTTGTTTACATTCGTCAACGTCATATTTCGGTTCTCCGAGACTATAGTCGACAAATTCAAGTGATAAATTTCCTGTAAAGTCTTCAATAGGTGAAATATCACGGAACATTTCACGTAATCCTACTTCAAGGAACCACTCATTAGATGTGCTTTGAATCTCAATAAGATTCGGAAGTTCTAGCACCTCTTTAATACGCGCGAAGCTTCTACGCTGGCGGTGTTGTCCGTACTGAACTAGTTGACCTGTCAACTTATTCACCCCTCAATAAAGCGATAATAGGTCTTTCAAAAACATGACAAATAATGTATGATTTGAAAGACAAAAAAGAAAACGAGTCCAAATTCTTAGATCTCATTCTCGTTTAACCAAACTTAAAAATTGCTAGCCTGTTTTACGATTAATAGTAAAAAGACATACCTATGCAATTTAATATTTTTGCATTTTCTTATAATAACATAGCCAATTTGTCAAGTCAATCTTTTCTTCTTGACAAATTTATTTAACCGCTTTGATAATCCAGTAACCCTTTACCTTGTCTACAACTTCCACTTCGCTAAATTTTTCAGCTAAATGATCCATCGTCGATGGGGCACCTTGTTTCTTCTGAATAACAATCCATAACTCACCATGCTCTACTAAAACATCATAAGCTTGATCATAAAAACGGAAAATTGTTTCTTTACCTGCGCGAATAGGCGGATTTGTCAAAACAGCAGCGACATTTTCTGTTTTCACAGCCGAAAGTGCATCACTTTCGTAAATCTGCACATTTTGTACTCCGTTATTCTCCGCATTTTTCTTCGCCAAGCTTAATGCTCGATCATTTACATCCATCATATGAACAGTTCGTTCTGGGAAATCTTTTGCAATCGACAATCCAATCGGACCGTAACCACAACCCACATCTAAAATATCTCCTTGAACAGCCGGTGAATTGAAACAATCAATTAGCACACGGGATCCAAAATCTACTTCGCTTTTACTAAAAACCCCTGCATCAGTTTCAAACGCAAAAGAATATCCGCGAAGCGTGAACTTCCACTTACGTGGTTTACTTTCGACATGAGGGTTCTTTGAATAATAATGTTCTGACATTTTTTGCCCTCCTTCACGTAAAATGAAGAAAAGCTCGTCAATATGGTTATATTGACGAGCTTTTGTTAATCAATAGAAATTATTTAACTTCTACAGATGCGCCAACTTCTTCAAGTTTAGCTTTGATTTCTTCAGCTTCAGCTTTAGCTACAGCTTCTTTGATAGCTTTAGGAGCGTTATCTACAACTTCTTTAGCTTCTTTAAGACCTAAACCAGTAATTTCGCGTACTACTTTGATTACTTTGATTTTAGAATCTCCAGCAGATGTTAAGATAACATCAAATTCAGTTTGTTCAGCAGCGCCACCAGCAGCAGCACCAGCAGCAGCTACAGGAGCAGCAGCTGTTACACCGAATTCTTCTTCAATTGCTTTTACTAAATCGTTTAATTCTAGAACTGTCATAGCTTTGATTGCTTCTAAGATTTGTTCTTGGTTCATTATGAGTTCCTCCTATTGGAATCTATTTTTTGGTTTTTGTTTTGCATATTACTATGCGACGAAGATCAACTTGCTATTAAGCGCCTTGTTCTTCTTTTTGTTCTGCAACAGCTTTTGTTGCAAGTGCGAAGTTGCGCATTGGTGCTTGTAGAACAGATAAAAGCATAGATAGTAAACCATCGCGTGATGGAAGTTCTGCAAGTGCTTTAACTTCTTCTACAGAAGCAAATGTACCTTCGATTAAACCAGCTTTAATTTCAAGTTGTTCGTTTTCTTTAGCGAAATTGTTGATAATACGAGCTGGAGCGATAACATCTTCGTTAGAAAATGCGATTGCATTTGGACCAGTTAATACTGAATTTAATTCAGCATGACCAGCTGTTTCAGCAGCACGGCGAACTAAAGTATTTTTGTATACTTTGAATTCTACACCAGCGTCACGTAATTGTTTACGTAATTCAGTTACTTGTGAAACTGTAAGACCACGGTAATCAACTACTACTACTGATGCTGCGCCTTCGAATTTACCAGTAATTTCGTCAACTACTGATTGTTTAGCTTCGATTGCTTTGCTCATGAATGGACACCTCCTATAAGAATGGGTCACTTATACCGACAAAAGAAAAGCCCCTCGTCAATATAGACAAGGGGCGGGAAATTCATCATCTTAACAGAGTCTGAGTTCCTTTGCCCTCGGTAGGTTAATTAAGTGTCCTATAAAATAGTCACCCCTACTGTCTATGGTACAAATGGATACAACGTTGTCTATTTTAACAAGAGACATTGGCGTTGTCAATGCGAAATTATTTAGCTACAGTAGTATCAACTTTAATTGATGGTCCCATAGTAGTAGTTACATGAAGAGACTTAATGTAAGTACCTTTAGCTGTAGCAGGTTTTGCTTTAGCGATAACTTCAACAAGAGTTTGAATGTTTTCAGCTAATTTAGCAGCATCAAATGATACTTTACCTACTGGAGCGTGTACGATACCAGCTTTGTCAGCACGGTATTCAACTTTACCAGCTTTAATTTCGTTGATAGCTTTAGTTACGTCGAAAGTAACTGTACCAGTTTTAGGGTTTGGCATTAAACCTTTTGGTCCTAATACGCGACCTAATTTACCAACTTCACCCATCATGTCTGGAGTTGCAACGATTACGTCGAAGTCGAACCAGCCACCTTGGATTTTTTGGATAAATTCTGCATCACCTACGAAATCAGCGCCAGCTGCTTCCGCTTCTTTAATTTTTTCACCTTTAGCGAATACTAAAACTTTTTGAGTTTTACCAGTACCGTTTGGAAGCACTACTGCTCCACGGATTTGTTGGTCGTTTTTACGAGTATCGATATTTAAGTTGAAAGCAACTTCTACAGTTGCATCAAAGTTAGATGATGATGTTTGTTTAGCTAATTCAGCAGCTTCTGCAACTGAATATACTTTAGTTTTATCTACTAATTTAGTAGCGTCTTGTAACTTTTTACCTTTTTTAGCCATTATAATTTCCTCCTTGATTGTGGTTGTAGCGGATTATCCTCCCACGAATAAAGGCTGCGAGTTTCAAAGTAAAGTGAAACTTTCGCAACCTCCAAAAAACAATACTTCTCGATCAAGTAATGGGATTAGTCTTCGATAACAATACCCATGCTACGAGCAGTTCCTTCTACCATTAACATAGCAGTTTCAACTGACGATGCATTTAAATCCGGCATTTTAGTTTCAGCAATTTCGCGAACTTTATCGCGTTTTACTGTAGCTACTTTAATGCGGTTTGGTTCTCCAGAACCTGATTTAATACCAGCTGCTACTTTAAGTAACACTGCTGCAGGCGGAGTTTTTGTAATGAATGTGAATGAACGGTCTTCAAATACAGAAATCTCAACTGGAATGATTAAACCTGCTTGGTCTTGTGTACGAGCATTGAATTCTTTACAGAATCCCATGATGTTAACACCTGCTTGACCTAATGCAGGACCTACTGGTGGAGCTGGATTTGCTTTACCAGCTTCAATTTGAAGTTTTACAACTTTTACAACTTTTTTAGCCACGAGACACACCTCCTTAAGTCCGTGATGTGGTCAAAGGGTTACCCCTCCCACTCAATATCTGTTCGTCGGCTTATTCCGATAACATTAAAAATTACGGTTAGTCATAACTTATAGTCTGACCTTTGAAATGATAACACTTTTATGTTTTTGTGGCAAGTTCAAATAATATTAAACTTTTAAAACTTGTACGAAATCTAATTCCATAACTGTTTCGCGACCAAACATATCAACTGTTACCTTAATTTTTTGTTCATCGGCAAGAATTTCTTCAACTACACCTTGGAAGTGTGCGAACGGTCCTTCAAGAACCTCTACTAAATCGCCTACTTCAAAGTCTAATTCAACTGTTGGAGCATTTGCTTCCATTTGCGTTAGGATTGTTTCTACTTCTTCAGGTAATAATGGAGTTGGTTTAACACCGCCACCTGATGAACCAATAAATCCAGTTACACCCGGTGTATTACGTACTACATACCAAGCGTCATCTGTCATGATTAATTCAACTAACACATAACCTGGGAAAGTTTTACGCATATATACTTTTTTCTTACCATCTTTTACTTCTGTTTCTTGTTCTTCAGGAATGATTACGCGGAAAATTTTATCCGACATTCCCATTGTTTCAATACGTTTTTCAAGATTTAATTTAACCTTGTTCTCATAACCAGAGTACGTATGAACAACATACCAATTTTTCTCCATAATAGTCAGGACGTGTAAGTCCTTTCCCTCCTTTTTTAAGGCAAATGAAAAAACCCGTACTCATTTACGGGTCCTTTCAGAAATCATAACATTTTTCGTCTATAAATCCAAATACATACGGAATAATTTTGATATTCCTAAGTCCACTAGCATAAAGAATGCTGCCATAAAGATCAGCGTAGATACTACAACAATTGTGTATTTCGTAAGTTCTTTACGTTTTGGCCAGCTTGTTTTTCGCATTTCAGACAAGACGTCTTTAAGAAATTGCTTTATCTTCGCCATCTAACCTAACCTCCGAATAAATCTTCTGTAAAAGTTTAAATATGCTATCTAGTTTGTTTATGTAATGTATGTTCATTACAGTTTGCACAGAATTTTTTTAACTCCATACGCTTTGAAAGATCTTTTGGTGCAGGTAGGTTGTAATTACGTGCGCCACATTTTTCGCAGCTTAATACGATTTTATTTGCCATTATAATCACCTTTTGGGCATTGTTCTGTTAAAAGATTACCATCTTATTCTATTCGCTGTCAACTAAGCCTGTACATTCAAAATATGCTGCGATAATTTTCGTTTTATACGTTGTAATGCGTTGTCGATAGATTTGACATCTTTTTTCAGCGTTATAGACATTTCCTGATACGTACAATCGTCTAAATAAAGAGCAAGCACCTGTTTTTCAAACGAACTCAGTACACCTTCAATTTGACTTTCCATAAAAATAATACGTTCTTTACTAACGACCATTTCTTGTGGATCCGTCATATTTCCAGCAGAAATCATATCCAACAAGGTGTTTGCCTGTTCTTCATCATGTATTGGTTTATCAAGAGAAATAGAAGAATTTAAAGGAATATGCTTTTGGCGTGTGGCTGTTTTTATAGCTGTTATGATTTGGCGTGTAATGCATAACTCTGCAAATACACGAAAAGAAACTTGCTTTTCCTCATTGAAATCACGAATACCTTTAAAAAGACCAATCATGCCTTCTTGTACAATATCTTCTTTGTCTGCGCCAATTAAAAAATAGGAGCGCGCCTTTAGACGTACTATATTTTTATACTTTGTAATCAAAAAATCTAACGCGTCATCGTCACCCCGCTTAGAGTAAGCCACTAACTGCTCGTCACTAAGGTTTTTAAATCGTTGTTGCTCTTTCTGTAAATGACTATGAATTATCAAAGTATCACCCCAGTTATAGCTTCTTTTAATTAGAAATAGTATAACTCAAATACCCATTTTTATCCATACAACTAAATCTTTCCTCTACGCATCCGTTCCATTTTTTCTGCCACTTCATCCGAAAGATTCAATTTCCGCACAGGTTTTTGCTGTGTAGTTTCCTGTACTTTCACTGAAATATTTTTTTGCACGGTTTGTACATCAATTTCAAACTCGCGTGCAGATTTACGCAACGCTCCATTACCGAAAATCACATTTTGTTCCGTCATATCACTTGTCGCTACATAAATTTTTGTGCGTTTACTCATTAATTCATTTGATAAGCGTTCAATTCGAGAATCAGCCGTCTCTTTTGACTTTGTGAAAATAACTTCTACTTCATGCTGTTTCAGTTTTGTCGCTCTGCCTGGAACAAGATACGCATCAAAAATCACAATGACCTTCATGCCTGAATACGCTTGATAATCTGCCATCAATTCGATTAAACGATCTCTTGCATCAACTAGGCCAATTTTCTTTAATTGCTGTAATTCTCTCCATGCTCCAATGATGTTATAGCCATCGACTAATACAATGTCCATAAATAATCACTTATAGTTCATTACGCTTGCGATAGACCTCATACATAAGTAAAGAGGCTGCAACCGAAGCATTTAATGATGTTACATGTCCAACCATTGGTAAGTTATATAAGAAATCACATTTTTCTTTTAGGATACGACTCATGCCTTTTCCTTCGCTGCCAATAATTACCGCAAGTGGTAAAGTAGCATCCATGCGACGGTAGTCTTGAGAGCCTTTTGCATCCGTACCCGCAATCCACACACCGCGTTCTTTCAGTTCTTCAACTGTCTGAGACAAGTTTGTCACACGTACGGTTGGAATATATTCAATAGCACCTGTAGAAGCTTTAGCAACTACTGCTGTTAACGCAACTGAACGACGTTTTGGAATAATAATCCCATGCGCTCCAACTGCATCAGCTGTACGCATAATAGATCCTAAATTATGAGGATCTTCTAATTCATCTAAAATCATAATGAAAGGATCTTCTCCACGTTTTTCTGCAATAGCAAAAATATCATCAAGTTCTGCATAATTATATGCAGCCACTGAAGCGACTACACCTTGGTGATTTTCAGAAGTTAAGCCATTCACTTTTTCTTTTGGTACAAACTGTACGATGATGCCGTTTTCTTTCGCTAAAGCTAATAATTCAGCAATTCCTGCTTTTTTCACGCCTTCAGCAATCCAAATTTTGTTAATATCACGGTCAGCACGTAAAGCTTCTAGCACAGGATTTTTACCTGCAATTATTTCTTTTTCTGGTGTGTTTTCTGTTTTGTTTTCCATTATTTTTTTACCGCCTCTTTATCTGCTTCAACCATTTGAATCGTATACGCTATAATTCCATCCACTCGTTCTTGTTGACCAAGTAAATAAAGATAACCTAAAACCGCTTCAAAAGCTGAGCTGTAGTTATATGTTTGTACATCGGTATTTTTAGGTACTGAACCTGATTTCGCGTTACGACCTCTACGCAATACCGCTAATTCTTCTTCTGTAAAGTACTCTTCTTCCATCATTTTGCGCACGACTTTAGCTTGTGCTTTCGCAGAAACATAATGCGTCGCTTCACGATGTAAAATATGTGGTTTTACTTTACCTATTCTTAATAAATGTTCACGAATCGCAATTTCAAGAACTGAATCACCCATGTAAGCAAGTGCAAGTGCATTCAGTTGTTTGACATCGATATCTCTTAATTCTCCCAATTGACTAGCCTCGTTTCCATCTTACGCCTTGGCGTGTATCTTCCAGAATAATGTTCTGTTCTTTTAAAATGTCACGAATTTCATCTGAACGTTGGAAATTACGATCTTTACGTGCTTGTTGACGTTCTGCAATCAATGCATCCACTTCTGCATCTAATAATTCTTCTGTCTTCGCTAATTGCACACCTAAAATTGCTGTTAATTCTTCTAAAGCAACTTTATAAGCTGTTAACACTTCCGCGTTTGTATTGGCTGCATTTAAATATTTATTAGCTGCTGTTGAAATTGTGAATAATGCTGTAATCGCATTTGCCGTATTGAAGTCGTCATCCATTGATTCAATAAAGTATTGACGAGCATCTTCAATAATTTTCAACTCCGCTGGATCGACATCTACTAAATTTGTAGTAGCTGTTAAACGGTGTTGTAAGTTTTGATGTGTTGTGCGTAAACGTTCTAAGCTATTCCCAGCTGCTTCAACAAGATCTTGTGCGAAGTTAATTGGGTTACGATAATGCACTGTTAAGATAAAGAATCGTAAAACCTGCGGATCAATTTGTTGAATAATATCATGCACTAAAATAAAGTTCCCTAGCGATTTAGACATTTTTTCATTATCTATATTGATATACCCATTATGCATCCAATAGTTGGCGAATTTTTTATCCGAATAAGCTTCTGATTGAGCAATTTCATTTTCATGGTGAGGGAATTTCAAATCTTGTCCACCTGCATGAATATCAATTGTATCACCGAAATGATTATGGACCATTACAGAACATTCAATATGCCAACCTGGACGTCCTTCACCCCATGGACTCTTCCATGAAATTTCTCCAGCTTTAGCAGCTTTCCAAAGAGCAAAATCAAGCGGATCTTCTTTTTTTGTTCCCGCTTCAATACGTGCACCTACTTTTAAATCATCAACAGACTGATGTGACAATTGGCCGTAATTTTTAAATTTACGTGTACGGTAGTAGACATCACCTTCAGATTCATAAGCATATCCTTTTTGTACTAAAACATCGATAAACTCGATAATTTCATCCATATGTTCCGTTACACGTGGATGAGAATCTGCTTTTTGAGCGCCTAGCGCAGTAATATCTTCAAAATAAGCAGCAATGAAACGCTCTGTTAATTCAGATACATCTTCACCTAATTCATTTGCAGCTTTAATAATTTTATCGTCTACATCTGTGAAGTTTGATACATAATCAACTTCATAACCACGGTAAGTTAAGTAGCGACGAACCGTATCATAAACAATCACAGGACGTGAATTTCCTATATGGATATAGTTATAAACGGTAGGTCCACAGACATACATGCGTACCTTTCCTTCTTCTATTGGTTTGAATATTTCTTTTTGACGAGTCAATGAGTTAAATATTTGAATAGCCATTGAGCATAATCTCTCCTTTTTTCACTAAATTCCATAGCAATTAATACTAGTTAACTTTATAACGATTAATGTAGCATGTTTTTCTTATTGTTTCAAAATATCATGATATAGCAATATCCCCCAGAGACAGCGTCATTAATAATCTTCCCTGATTGCCATGCTCTAACACCTTATTTAGAAACGATTGAGCAGAATTTTTCGTACTATATAAAAAGCCTCTGTCTACCAATTATGATAGACAGAGGCGAAAAATACGCGGTTCCACTCTGGTTGGAGATAGACGAATCCTCTCCCACTCAAAGTCTGTAACGACGACCAATCGGCTAGACCTACTAATTTCAATCTAGCACTCAGAGGTGCATTTCAGCTTTGCATGGGCTCAGGTCATTTTCAGCTCACAGATGACCCTCTCTTTAGAGCTTACGCCACGTACTTCTCCTCTTCAACGCTTTATCATATAATCTCATTGTACAATGAAGCTTTTAAAAAGTAACGAAATTATTTAATGAATGCTTCGATACGAGCGATGACTGTTTCTTTACCTAATAATTCAAGTGCATCAGTAAGTTCAGGACCATGCATTTCACCCGTAGTAGCTACGCGGATTGGCATGAATAGGTTTTTACCTTTATGTCCTGTTTCTTTTTGAACAGCTTTAATTGTTTTTTTGATTTCAGGTGCAACATAATCTTCTAGAGCTAATAATTGCGCTTTGAAAGCAGCCATTACTTCAGAAACTTGTTCACCAGCTAATACTTCAGCTTCTTCTTCACTATAAGTTAACTCATCAGTGAAGAATTGTGCAGAAAGTTCAACGATTTCAGCACCGTAGCTCATTTGTTCGTGATAAAGACCGATTAATTGACCTGCCCAAGCCGCTTCTTCTGCAGTTGGTTCAGCAGGAACTAAACCTTCTTTTTGTAAGAATGGTAAGCATAACTCAACAACTTCTTCATGAGATAATTTCTTCATGTATTGGTTATTCATCCATTTAAGTTTGTGTGTATCATACATTGAAGGGGATTTAGAAAGACGTTTTTC
The DNA here is from genome assembly GCA_018065935.1 of Candidatus Kurthia equi. GTDB lineage: Bacteria > Bacillota > Bacilli > Bacillales_A > Planococcaceae > Kurthia > Kurthia equi. Next base: position 11,772 of record JAGHSJ010000021.1, on the reverse strand, counting down.
ATCAAATTGAGCGATTAACTCTTCAGTAGTGAAAATTTCTTCTTCACCTTCTGGAGACCAACCTAATAATGCAAGGAAGTTAACCATTGCTTCAGGTAGGTAACCTAATTCTTTATATTGAGAGATGAATTGGATAATTGATTCATCACGTTTAGAAAGTTTTTTGTGGTTTTCGTTAACGATTAATGTCATATGTCCAAAGCGTGGAGCAGTCCAATCAAATGCACGGTAAACCATTAATTGTTTAGGTGTATTTGATAAATGTTCTTCTCCGCGGAATACATGTGTCATTTCCATTAAGTGATCATCAAGTACAACCGCAAAGTTGTAAGTTGGGATACCATTTGCTTTTACTAATACCCAATCACCAACGTCTTTTGATTCAAATGTAACAGCGCCACGAATTAAGTCGTCTACTACGTAAGTTTCATTTTCAGGAACTTTGAAACGGATTGTAAATGGTAGACCAGCTGCTTCTTTTTCTGCAACTTCTTCTGCAGATAAGTGACGGCAAGTTCCTTTATACATTGGTGCAGCAACACCGTTTTCACGTTGTTCTTCACGCTCTGCTTCTAATTCTTCTGAAGAACAGAAACATTTATATGCTCTGCCCATTTCAATTAATTTTTGAGCAGCTTCTGTATAAGTGTCTAAACGTTCCATTTGACGGTAAGGAGCAAATGGACCACCGATAACTGGTGATTCTACTGGGTGAATACCTAACCAAGCTAGGTTTTCAATTTGTGAAGCTTCGCCACCCTCGATGTTACGAGCGATGTCAGTATCTTCAATACGTAAGATGAAATCTCCGTCGTTGTGTTTTGCGTATAAATAATTAAATAATGCTGTGCGTGCGCCACCGATGTGTAAATGTCCTGTTGGACTTGGAGCGTAACGTACACGAACTTTGTTAGCCATGATTAAAATCCTCCTATTTTGTCGAGAAAAAATTCAACTTTTTTCATTTTACCACTCGTATAGTGAAATTTAAAGGAACTCAGTCTTTGATTAGTAAAATTGTCGCCATAGCGGCAATTCCTTCTTCGCGTCCTACAAAGCCTAATTTTTCAGTTGTTGTTGCTTTTACATTCACTTGTTCAGGTGTTGCATTTAGTAATTCGGCAATACGATTGCGCATTGGCTCAATATATGGTGCCATTTTTGGTCGTTGCGCCATGATTGTGCAATCAACATTCCCTAACTTATACCCTTTATTCTCAACAATTTTCCAGATGTATGCTAATAATTTTGCAGAATCCGCATCTTTGAACTCTGGATCTGTGTCTGGGAAGTGGCGTCCAATATCCCCTTCACCAATCGCACCTAAAGCGGCATCAGTAACTGTGTGTAATAATACATCGGCATCTGAATGACCAATTAATCCTTTTTCATGAGGAATCGTAATCCCACCAATAATTAATGGTCTACCTTCTGCAAATTCATGTACATCAAATCCTTGTCCAACTCGTATCATCTTATTTTCCTCCTGCTCTACGGTTTAATATCGCTTCACCGAAAATTAAATCCTCTTTAGTAGTTATTTTAACGTTTTCATAGTTACTTTCAACCACGTAAACTTCCTTATCTAATCGCTCAACTAGCATGGATTCATCTGTCCCTAAGAATCCTTCTGCTTCCGCACTTAATTCAGCTTCTTTTAATAATTCAAAATCAAAGGCCTGCGGTGTCTGTATCATCCATAAACTTGAGCGTTCAACCGTTTCTTCAATTCGTCCGTTACTTACACGCTTCATTGTGTCTTTTGCTCTCACACCTGCAATGGCTGCACCTTTTTCAGATGCTTTCCTTATTAATGCGTGAATTGTGCTTTGTTCAATAAATGGACGAGCTGCATCATGAACTAATACAATATCGCCTGTATCCATCACTTTTAAGCATGCCAAAACACTGTGCTGACGTTCATCTCCACCAATTGGCATCTCATTTACCTTCGTAATGTTATATTTTTGTAATTGCGATTGAATGAATGAACGTTCCGAAGATTTTACAGCTAGAAAAATTGCTCGACACGCTTCATCTTTTTCAAAAACCTCTAATGTATGGATTAAGATGGGCTTATTTGCTAACTCTAAAAATAATTTATTCTTTCCTGCACCCATTCTTTTACCGCTTCCTGCAGCCGGTAGAATGACATCATACTGCACTCAGAACACTCTCCTTCAATATAAAAGAGCTGTCCGATAGGTCTCCTCTTCTCTTTTTATGTTGACCAACAAAGAGTCGGGAAAACGGACCTTTTAGACAGCTCCATCGTTTATGCTATTATACTACCACTATTTATGCCCTTTCGGTTTCGCAAAAATCATTCGTCCTGCAGAAGTTTGTAAAACCGACGTGACAACAACAGTGATAGCTTGCCCAATATAGGATTTACCTTCTTCTACGACAATCATCGTACCGTCATCTAAGTAAGCAACTCCTTGATGATGCTCTTTCCCATCTTTGATAACGACAACCGTCATTTCTTCACCTGGGATAACAACAGGCTTAACTGCATTTGCTAAGTCATTAATATTTAATACTTTCACTTTGTGCAATTCACAAACTTTATTTAAATTAAAATCATTTGTTAATATTTGACCGCCCATTTTTTTCGCTAAGCGCACTAATTTTAAATCAACTTCAGAAATATCATCAAAATCTTCATCTGTTAAAAGAACATTTGATGTAGTTGCGTCCTGCAAAACTTTTAAAATATCTAGACCTCGTCTACCTCTTGTACGTTTCAACGTGTCGGATGAATCAGCAATATGCTGAAGCTCAGTTAAGACAAATTGAGGAACTACTAAAACACCTTCTACAAACCCTGTTTTAGAAATATCTGCAATACGTCCATCAATAATCACACTTGTATCTAAAAGTTTATAACCTGGATCTGCTGGTACATCTAGTGTCCCCTTTTTCTTGGCGCCACCTTTAGGTGTAAATACATTTAATAATTCCTCACGCTTTTTAAAACCAACTTGGAATCCAAGATAACCAAAAATAATCGATAATAAGATTGGAATAACTGTCGTAAAGATTGGAAAACGTATACCATCAATAGCAAAACCTATTAAAAACGCAACGATGAGCCCTATAATTAAACCTAATGTCCCAAATAACAAATCGCCTACTGGTGCTTTTAAAAGACTTTCTTCTAACCATTTCATTAAACGTATAAATGGCTCAGCCAATGAGAATGATAATGCGAATAAAATAATGGCGCCAATAATCACTGACACATATGGATTATTAATCCAACGATTTGAGCTTAAATTAATCAATTCAAATAATGGTGGTAATAACACTAAACCCATTGCTCCCCCAATGAATAAGAAAGCAATTTGAATACCTCTCTTTAACATGTTTTCACCTCTCTCCAATTAATTATACATAGATTTTTCACCAGTTGCTTGTCTCAGCTTTGTGCTTCTATTTCTTAATTTTCTTTAAATTTTAAATTTGCTGAAAAGCAATATTCAAGGCTTGGTTGACCGTTTCTACACCCATCACCTGGATGCCTTTAGGATAATCCCAGCCACCTAAATTTGAAGCAGGCACAATTGCACGTGTAAATCCTAATTTAGCAGCTTCTTGTACACGTTGTTCAATTCTAGATACACGTCTTACTTCGCCAGTTAACCCTACTTCGCCGACAAAACAGTCCTTTGCATTCGCTGCTTTATCTTTAAAACTTGAAACAATACATACAAGAACAGCTAAATCTACTGCTGGTTCATCTAGTTTTACTCCACCAGCAACTTTAATATACGCATCTTGCGCCTGTAATAATAACCCCATTCGTTTTTCTAACACAGCCATAATTAATGAAATGCGGTTTTGATCCAATCCTGTGGCCATACGTTTTGGGTAATTAAAACTTGAAGGCGTAACAAGTGCTTGAATCTCTACTAAAATTGGTCTCGTTCCTTCCATCGAAGCGACTACCGTTGATCCTGGCGCACCTTGTGAACGTTCTTCTAAAAATAATTCCGAGGGATTCAAGACTTCTTTCAATCCATCTTGAAGCATTTCAAAAATTGCAATCTCATTTGTTGAACCAAAACGGTTTTTTTGACTTCTTAAAATACGATACGTGTGATGGCGTTCCCCTTCAAAATAAAGCACCGTATCTACCATATGTTCTAAAATACGTGGTCCGGCAATTTGCCCTTCTTTTGTTACATGACCAACTAAGAAAATTGCAATATTTTTCGTCTTCGCTATACGCATTAGTTCCGCTGTACATTCACGTACTTGAGATACACTACCAGGTGCACTTGTCACTTCTGGATGATGTACCGTTTGGATTGAATCGACGATAACAAATTTCGGTTGTACCTCTTCTATCGTGTCATGTAAAAACTCTAAGTTTGTTTCTGAATAAATATAAAGTTCCTCAGACTTTACGCCTAAACGTTCTGCACGTAATTTCGTTTGTCTGATTGATTCTTCACCTGAAATATAAAGCACACGGTGACCTTGATTTGATAATAAAGCCGATACTTGTAGTAATAACGTTGATTTACCAATACCAGGATCGCCACCAATTAAAATTAAAGAACCTGGAACGACTCCACCTCCTAAGACGCGATTCAATTCACTTAGTTCCGTTTGGACACGAGGCTCTTCTTCTGTTTTCACTGAAATAATAGGCATCGCTTTTTGCTGTGACTTACTTACAGAATGTTGAAATGCTCCACGTGGCCCTTTTTGAACAATTTCTACATCTTCAATCATCGTATTCCATTCACCACAGCCCGGGCATCTGCCCATCCACTTAGGTGCTTCATAGCCACAACTATTACAGACAAATTTTGTTTTTTTCTTTGCCAAGTTGTCCACCTCCAATATATCTTCTATTATAAAGCAAAACACCTCAAACATACGCTGTCGAGGTGTCTGCAAACTTACTATATTTTTTGTTTATCTTATTTTTGACTAACTTCGTCTGCTTCTGCTACATCTTCTAAAGATTTCGCTTTCACTTCTACGACGAATTCATCATCTTTCACATCAAATACAACTACTTGATCCGTTAGAATCACACCTTTTAGAATTTCTTCTGATAAGCGATCTTCTACATTTTTCTGTATAGCGCGACGTAATGGACGTGCACCATACTCTGGATCGTAACCTTCTGCAGCAATTTTTTCTAATGCCGCTTCAGTTAATTGTAATTCGATATTTTGTTCTTTTAAGCGTTTTGTTAATTGGTTAGCCATTTTTTGAACAATTTCGTTTAGCTCGGCTTTTTCTAATGAATGGAAGACAATCATTTCATCCACACGATTTAGAAACTCTGGACGGAATGCTTTTTTCAATTCTTCTAGCATTACTGATTTCGCTGTTTCCTGAGATTGTTTCTTCTCTTGTGCACCGAAACCTAAAGATTTTTTGAATTTCAATGCTTCTGCACCGATATTAGATGTCATAATTACAACTGCATTTCGGAAATCGACTACGCGACCTTTCGAATCAGTCAAACGACCATCATCTAAAACTTGTAATAGAATATTAAATACATCTGGATGTGCTTTTTCAATTTCATCAAGTAGGATAACTGAATATGGTTTGCGACGTACTTTTTCTGTTAACTGTCCGCCTTCTTCAAACCCAACATAACCTGGAGGTGAACCAACTAAGCGAGAAGTTGAATGTTTCTCCATGTATTCAGACATATCGACACGAATCATCGAATCTTCATCACCAAACATAACCTCTGCTAATGCACGTGCTAATTCGGTTTTACCTACACCTGTAGGGCCTAAGAAAATAAATGAACCAATCGGACGTTTTGGATCTTTCAAACCTGCACGCGCACGTCTAATCGCACGAGAGATGGCTTGTACTGCCTCCGATTGACCAACTACACGTTTGTGTAATTCATCTTCTAATTTTAAGAGTTTCGCAGACTCAGCCTCTGCTAATTTAGCTACAGGAACCCCTGTCCACATAGAAACAACTTCAGCAATATCATTGACCGTTACTTCTGATTCTGAACGACCTTGATCTTCCTTCCATTTTTTCTTCGTTTCTTCAAGCTCTGTTACTAATTTTTGTTCTGAATCGCGGAAGCTCGCTGCTTTTTCAAACTCTTGACTTTGCACAGCTGCATTTTTTTCAGAACGCAACGCTTCTAATTGATTTTCTAAATCTTTTAGATTTGGTGGTGTTGTGTACGAACGTAAACGTACTTTTGAACCTGCTTCATCAATTAAATCAATCGCTTTGTCAGGTAAGAAACGATCTGAAATGTAACGGTCACTCATTTTAACTGACGCCACCACAGCTTCATCTGTGATTTTCACACGGTGATGCGCTTCGTAACGATCACGTAAACCGTTGATAATTTGAATCGCTTCATCTACTGAAGGCTCATCTACTTGAATTGGTTGGAATCGACGCTCTAGTGCTGCATCTTTTTCAATATATTTGCGGTACTCATCTAATGTTGTTGCACCGATACATTGTAGTTCCCCACGTGCAAGCGACGGTTTTAGGATGTTTGACGCATCAATCGCACCTTCTGCTCCACCCGCTCCAATTAGCGTATGCAACTCATCAATGAATAAAATAACATTGCCTGCTTGGCGAATTTCATCCATCACTTTTTTCAAGCGATCTTCAAATTCCCCACGATATTTCGTACCAGCAACAACTGTCCCCATATCAAGTGTCATGACACGTTTATCACGTAAAATTTCAGGCACTTCATTGTTTACAACCTGTTGTGCTAACCCTTCTGCAATCGCTGTTTTACCTACACCAGGTTCACCGATTAATACAGGATTATTTTTCGTACGACGTGATAAAACTTCGATTACACGTGTGATTTCCTTGCTACGACCAATTACAGGGTCCAATGTACCTTCACGTGCGATTTCAGTTAAATCACGAGCTAAACTATCTAGCGTCGGTGTGCTTGCTGCTGGAGTTGATGCACCACCGTTTGGTGTTGCATCCGCACTTCCTAAAAGCTGTAGCACTTGTTGACGTGCTTTATTTAGGCTAACACCCGAATTATTTAACACACGAGCTGCTACGCCTTCACCTTCACGAATTAATGCTAATAAAATATGTTCTGTTCCTATATATGAATGGCCTAATTTACGTGACTCATCTACCGATAATTCGATTACTTTTTTCGCTCTTGGTGTGTAATGAACAATCGGTCCTACATTTTTAGAGCCTACACCTACTAATTCTTCAATACCTGCTTCAATCATTTCAGGACTTACTTCAATTGCTTCAAGCGCTTTAGCAGCAATACCGCCACCTTCACGAATTAAGCCAAGAAGAATATGTTCTGTTCCTATTGCTTCATGCTTCATACGGATTGCTTCTTCTTGTGCAAGTTGCAATACTTTTTGAGCTCTCTGTGTAAATCGATTAAACATCATATTAGTTCTCTCCCTTATCCCCGTTTTGATGACTCTGCTCTTGGCAGATCAGTTCTCTTATCAATGTTGCTCGATAAATATCGCGTTCGCTTGCCTTTAGCACATTTCCAGCAGAATACTGTAAAAATCCCGGTTGGAGCATAAGCATACATTTATTTAAAACTTCATTTGGAATACTTTGGATTATTCCTAAATCTATACCCAAACGAATATTTGATAAACAATCTGATGCCTCTTCACTAGACAAAATGCGAGCGCTTTGTAAAATTCCTAATGCACGATGCACTTTATCAGATATAGCAACTGAAGCCCTTTCTAACATTGCATTTCGGGCTTGACGTTCTCTTTGAAAAATTTGTTCGACAATACTTTGCAAGTCTTGGATGATCTCTTGCTCGGATTTTCCAAGCGTAATCTGATTAGAAATTTGATAATAATTTCCGAGCGCTTCTGTTCCTTCACCATAAATCCCTCGAACAACCAATCCTAAACGAGGCATCATATTAATTAAAGGGCGCATTTGATTCGTCATTGTTAAAGCAGGTAAATGCATCATAACTGAGGCACGTAAACCTGTCCCTACATTCGTCGGACAACAAGTGATATAACCAAAACGTTCATCAAAAGCATAATCAATATGGCCTTCTAAATAATCATCTACAAGATTTGCTTTTGCTAACGCCTCATGTAATTTCAAGCCTGGTTCTAAGCATTGAATGCGAATATGGTCCTCTTCATTAATCATGACACTGATTAGCTCATCCTCAGACAAGAGCACCGAGCCCACCTTTTCTTTTTTAGCTAGTTGTGGACTAATTAAATGTTTTTCTACTAAAATCTGTTTTTCTAAAAGCGGTTGGTTTGCTAAATCAACATGTGAAAATTTCACTTCCAAATCCTCTGCATCAAGTAACGCGGCACTTACATCACGATCAACAGCAAGTGATTCTTCTTCATCAAAGGCACGTGGAAAACGATAATCATTCAGGTTTCTAGCTAAGCGGATACGTGTACTCATGACAATATCTCCATGCGTATCATCACCGTTCATCCAGCTTGCTTTATTCACCTGTAAAAATTGATTAATCCCCATTTTCTTCAGCACCACCTTGTACTAAAGATGCCTCTAACGCTCGAATTTGGTCTCGCAACGTCGCTGCTTCTTCAAAATTTTCATTTTCAACTGTTAATTTCATTTGCTGTCTAAGACTTTCTATTTCTTTTTTAATTTGATAACCATTTTTCAAGCCACTTGGGATTTTACCTTCATGTTCAGTAGCCCCATTATGCAATCGTTTGAAAACGGATGGTAATTGCTCATGGAATGATTCATAGCAATGCGGACAATTGAATTTACCCTCATGTAAAAATTGCTTGAATGTCATATTACATGATGTACATTTCAATTCATCCTCCTGTGACTGCTTCGTTTCAGGAGAGCCTACAGACCAAGTAGGAATACCAAACCAACTAGAAAATATTTCTTCAATAGACTTTGATTTTGAATCTTGTCCATTTGGCATAAAATCATTCTTTCCACTACACACTTCACAATAATGTTTCACTATTTGTTCATTATCATGTGTCATCGTTATCGTTACAGTTGCTGGTCTTTGTTTACAATTTTCACAAATCACCTTACACACCTTCTTTTAGGATTCTTTTTCATACATAAGTGTCATAAGCATCGCTTGTAAAATTCTCGAGCGCAATTGATCTCTATACGGTAAATCAATCGCAATAACTTCTCGGTCAATTGCCGCTAAAATCAATTTGGCCTCTCTTTTAGAAATGACCTGTTCATCCAATAATCGATAGACAATGTCTTCTGTAGCTATCTGTGATACTTGATTACCTATCTGATGTAAAATGGCTTCAATTAATTCCACTTTAGAATTTGCTCGTACACGTAAAATACGAATATACCCTCCACCACCACGTTTACTTTCAACAATGTATCCTCTTTCAGCAGTAAATCTCGTATTAATAACATAATTTATTTGTGATGGTACACATTGAAATCGATCAGCTATTTCACTTCGTTTTATTTCAATTAACCCATTGCCACCTGATTCAATTATCTCTTTTAAATACGCTTCAATTATGTTCGACATATTCTTCACGTTAGATGTCCACCCCCATCCACCAACTGACTTTGACTATATTTGACTATATTATAAAGAATTACACCATTTGATTGCAAATAAAAAGAGTTACCACTAGGGCAACTCCTTTAACAAGCTATTTTTACACCCATCTTCCGACGATTGGATAATCCCAATCTTCATCTTGAAGTGATTTTACAATGCCAATAATCGGAACAATGATTGTCATTAAACTAAAAATAATGACAAACGGTAATCCAATTAATATGAAGCTTAAAATTGTTGAAATCCCAATTAACACCCACATCACAAATTGGAATAGCAAAGCTTGTATAGAAAGTGATTTCACTTTTTCATCTTGAACTAATAGTAAAAATAAAATAGGAACAATTACAGGGAGGAAAAATACACTTGCATGCAAAATAACTTTAATCCACTTGTTTTCCAAATTTACTCACCCTTTCTTTTAACACTATTAGTCAATCTACGTATGAAAATTTTTTTAGTTTCAAAAAGAAACATATTTTTCTCTTTTTCGTCCCTTCTTCACACATACCATTAGAAATGAGGGATACAATGAAAAAAATATTATCCTATTGCTGCGCCATCACTATTTGTCTAATTATATTCATCGTAGCACCTTACTTCATGTTAAAAAGTTCGATGCAACCTGATTGTTCGACGCAGCTATCTTCATGTAATAAAATAATAACTGTAAATTTGCCTACTTTAAAATAACTCCTTAGTTTCTTGTCCATGCCCATCGTCTTTCTCTACTTTCACTAGATGACGTGTGACAAAGCAGAAATCATATGGGAAAATAGAGAAAGAAAATAATTCACAAGAGACGGGTGAAATTATGATTCATACACTTGGATTAACATTAGATCAACAGCTTATCGTAGATTTCCCTTTAGAGGACATCAAAAAAAATAAATTCGAATGGTATTGGGTCGATTTTGATGAACCTACTGCTCTAGAAAACCTTCTATTAGAATCATTCTTTCACTTTCATCCACTAACAATCGAGGATGCATTGACAAGACTTCAGCGTCCCAAAATTGATTTCTATGAAGATTATTACTTCACAGTTGTTCATAAATTAAATCCCATTGAGTTAGAGGCAGAGGAAGTTAACTTATTCATCTCGCCAAAATTCATCGTTACCTATCACAAATTACCTGTACCTGAATTTGATATTGTTCGAAAAAGACTTTTATCTCACCCGAATAATTGGGAACGTGGTACCATCTTCGTCATGTATCAAACAATCGATAAAATAGTCGATGGCTTCTTCCCGATGATTTACAATATTGAGGATCATTTAAACGCCATCGAAGATAAAATGGATTATAAAAATAGTGTGGCATTAATGAACGATGTGTTCGATTTACGAAGTGATTTACTTCATATAAGAAGAACCGTCTTGCCAATGCGAGATTTACTTTATCGAATCTTAAATTCTAATAATTTAAATTTAATCGCAGAAGAAAAAACATATTTTAGCGATATCCATGACCATCTGGCTAAGTTAACAGAGATGGTCGAATCCAATCGTGAGCTAACGGCCGACATGCGTGATAGTCATATGTCGATGAATGCGATACGAATGAATAATATTATGATGACCTTAACCATTGTCTCAACTATTTTCATTCCCTTAACGTTTATCGCTGGTGTTTATGGTATGAATTTTGTAAACATGCCCGAGCTTAATTGGCATTACGGTTACTTCATCACATTAGCTATCATGCTCTTTATCGCTGTTTATATGCTGGCGTTCTTCAAACGAAGCGGTTGGTTAAATATATCAAAAGAGAAGAAAACGAAAAAGATGCCACGCTAATCTTTATCCGTGGTGCTAATCAAAAAATGACAAATGGCTTTTAAAAGCCATTTGTCATTTTTATATTTAGAAATTCAGTTGAATTGCCCTCTTACTTTTTTGCCATTCAGTTTATATAGCTATTCTTTGTCCTTCATTCCAAACAAAATAAACGAAATAATAAATGAAAAGATCGCAGCACCTATCGCTATTAACCAACGACTTGATAACGGTACTTCTGTATGGTCACTATTTAACAACATTAAAGCTGATACCGCTACAACAAGCGCAAGTGGCAATCCAAATTTCATCCCTCTAGCTCGATCCATTTCCCCCACACCTCTACTTATTTCTATTTTAGTTCATCATATCATGCGTTCCCATCAATTACATTTAAATACTATTTTGGTTTTATATCCTTTTAAAAAGAATATAT
>JAGHSJ010000321.1 GCA_018065935.1 Candidatus Kurthia equi | reverse complement strand
ATCTTTAATCATTAAATAACTTTAATTGAGCCAAATAGCCACTATTTGGTAGATGTGAAATTTAACTTTCAGGAGGGATAAAATAGTGGGGAAAAGTATTGATATAGAAATATTAAAAAATACGTTTGATGAAGTGGTCGAGTCCTTTAGAGAACAATTAGAAGGTAATCTACAACCAAAGATATATAAAGAGGATGCGCTTAGAAAATTAGGGGCATTATCAGAAGTAGTTTTGACACTTTATGATAAAGTTGAAGATGACGAATTAAAAGAACAGATTTGGAAACTTAAAGAGAGTTCAGACAATATGTATCAACAACTAATGGGCTATTGAAGGCCCATTATTTTTTTCTAGTTTTAGGCAAATTCGTTAGCTGATCAAATGGAGGTTATGATATGCTTTTTACAGATAATATATACTAGGGAGTGCATAATTTGAAAGCATCCAATGTGGAACAAACAGTAATCGGCATTTTTTCAGCATCACTAAAAAATTGGTTAGTATTTATTACATTGACAGTCGTACTTTATATATCATCATCGAGACTTTTATCCTTTGTATTATTTTGTATACTGTTATATGCGCTACATAAAGCCGTGAATAAAAATGCAGATGCAATTACAAAATTTATGGAATTAAAAAAAGCGGTCTTTGCAAATACGGCAACGTACATTAATCGCTCAAAAAGTGAAAATGTGTTCCATAATATCGCGGTGTTTCCGATTAGTTTAGGACTAACAGTTTTAATGGCTACAAATAACATTGGAATGATTATTTCTAGCATTATTATTGTTTATTTCATTTTAATATATGGGGAAACCGCAAAATACAGATATAAACTATACAAAACGTATTACGACAATCATATAGCATAATCGCCTGGTAAAATGGGGGGATCTTTTTGGAAACCGTTTGTAAGATTAATTCTAAGCTAAAAGTCTATGTGGAATGTTATCACATACCAGAAAAGAATCGAAAGTTGGTGTCAACGCTATTAAATGATATAGATGAAAACACACCTGAAGAAAAAATTAAACATGCTTTTGAGGGCGTTTGCGCGGTTCACACTAAGAGCTACTTCAAAAAAGTTAGACGTAAAAGATTATACACGACACTTGGATTTTACTTGGCTGCAGTAATTTTAATTGTTCCTTATTATTTCTACTATTTAACAAAATGATTGAGATAGGAAGGTACAAATACTATAATAAAACTATATTTTAAATTTTGACTATTTACTCCAATCCAAACGGTAGGAGTTGAAAAGCACTTTCCAAAGTGTTCAAACGAAACTTTTAATGGGATTCGTCTGTTCACGTTTGGGGAAGTGCTTTTTTTTATTTCTCAAATAAAAGCAAGTCAAAGTTTCGATGTAAACCATACACGGTTATTGTGTAAAATTATTTTAAGGGAGAGATTTTTTATGTATTTAAACGTTACAACACACTCCAATTTATTAAAGAGCACTATTCGAGTGGAGGAAATAGTTAAGTTTCTGAAAGAGCAAAATGTAGCGGGCTGTGCCATTACAAACGAGCAACTTTACAATGTGCATGACTTCAAAGATCAACTAGAAGCAGCGGGGCTAAACCCGGTTTTTGGTCTACGCTTACTACTTGATTGTGGTAAAGATGGTAAGTTGCCTTTATTCGTCTATGCTACGAATAAAGAAGGTTTTGATAACATCATGAAATTAGCAAGTTCATCTATGCTTCAAAATGACAAGATCATTAAATTTACATGGTTAAATGCTTATAAGAACGGGCTACTTGCTATTATTCCAGGGCTAGATAATCGTTGGATTAATAAAGAGGGACAAATACAAGCGTTAAAACAGACGTTTGATAAAAACCTTCTATTAGGTATTGCACGTACCAAAGGCATTCGTCACCCACAAGAAAATCAATTTGTAGCTTATGCACAAAATCATCAGTTACCGATCGTTGCACTTCACGAAAGCTATTATCTAATGGAAGATGATGCTCTAGCGTATGAAGTATTGCGCGGTATTGATAATGGAACACCACTAGAATCATTGACACCTATTTCAACACAATATTACATGCCTACAGTTCAAGAAATGACAACTTGGTTTGCTGATTGTCCTCAGTGGCTAGAAAATGCAAAAAGCATTGTAGCAAGCTGTAAAGTTATGTTTCCTGAATACGTAGCGCATATGCCGGAATACTCGCTAACAAATGGTGAAAACCCAGCACAATGTTTAGAACGTCTAGCAACCATGGGGCTTCAAGTTCGTTTAACAGGGAATGTATCAAGCACTTATCAAATACCACAAGATTATCTTGATCGTTTAAATTACGAACTAAGCGTAATCAATAAGATGGGATATGCTTCATACTTCTTAATCGTAGCAGACTACATGGCATTTGCTCGACGTGCAGGGATCCTAACGGGACCAGGACGAGGTTCTTCAGCGAGTTCGTTAGTGGCTTATTCATTACAAATTACAAATGTAGACCCATTACAATACGGACTTTTATTTGAGCGTTTTTTAAACCCTGAACGTGTTTCTTTACCCGATATTGATATTGACTTCATCGATTCACGTCGTCATGAAATGATTCACTATTTAGTAGAAAAGTATGGAAAGGATTATGTAGCTCAAATCGGTACATTTGGCAATTTAACAATGAAAGCTGCGGGGCGTGATGTAGGGCGTATGTTGAAATTCGATACAAAAACATTGAAGGATATTTCAACGATGCTGGATCGAACACGTAAACTAACTTTAAATGAAGCCTATGAATGCTCAACTACGGTTCAAAAATTCGTAAATGCTTCACCTTTAAATCAGCTATGGTTCAAATTATCATTAAAATTAGAGGGGATTACGCGTAACACATCAACACATGCTGCTGGTGTCGTATTAACGCCACAACCATTAATTGAGTATGTGCCATTGCAACAAGGGAATGAAGGTGCCTACCTAACACAATGGAACATGGGCGACGTTGAAAAAATGGGCGTTTTAAAAGTGGATTTACTAGGCTTACGTAACTTAGGAATTATCGAAGATGTTTGTAAGTCATTAGAAATAACTTACAAAGTCAAACCAACATTAGAAACGATTCCATTAAATGATACAGCCACATTCCAATTACTACAAGAAGGGGATGTAGAAGGTATTTTCCAACTAGAATCAGAAGGTATGCGCCAATCATTAGTAAGCATTGTTCCAACAACAATTAACGATATTATTGCTATCAACGCTTTATATCGTCCGGGTCCAATGGATTTCATTAAAGATTATGCTGCTCGTAAGCTAGGGCAGGAACAGGTAGTATATCCTCACCAAACATTAAAACCGATACTAGAGGAAACGTATGGCATCATTATTTACCAGGAACAAATCTTAAAGATTGCTCAAACATTCGCGGGCTTTACGATTGCTGAGGCCGATTTATTACGTCGTGCCATCAGTAAAAAGAAACGTGCTGTTTTAGATCAACAAAAACAACTATTTGTACAAGGTGCTGTTAATCAAGGGCACAATGCACAAGTAGCAGAAGATATATATAGCTTAATCGTGAAATTTGCTGAGTACGGTTTCCCAAAAAGTCACTCGACAGCTTATAGTTTGATCACTTACCAAATGGCGTTTTTAAAAGCAAACTACCCATCACATTTCTATTCTGCATTATTAAATAATGCTATGGGGAATGTCGTGAAAGTGAAGAAAATTCTAGCTGAAATGAAAAAGCGCGGTATAGTCATTTTACCAATTAGCTTAGAGAACAGTGATTTCTTAAATAAATCGGAAAACAAGGCGGTCCGTCTAGGCTTTAAAAATATAAAAGGTGCAGTTGAAGCAAAAATTAAACCATTAGTTGTGAAGCCATCAGGTGACTTCTTTTCATATGCCAAACAAGTTGGTGCATCTTTTGATAATGAACTAGTTGCCTTATTAATTAAGAGTGGTGCTTATGACGGCTTATTCGGTATAGACCGTTCAACACTATTAGCTTCGTTAGATACGGCTTCAAATGAATCAATGGTGAATGAATTCTTTAACTTCAGTGCCGTAGGTGCTACTTATCAAACAGCATCAGTTGTTAAAAGCGATAGCGAACTTGAAATTGAGGTAATGGGCTTTACAATCCAAGCGCACCCAATTTCAGAAAAACGTACACCAGAATTTACTTTAACATTCGCACAGTTAAAAGCTGGACAAAATATTAAAGTATTAGGACAGGTCGATAATATTCGAGAAACAATTACTAAAAAACAAGAAAAAATGGCATTTGCATCATGTTCAGATGAAAGCGGTACAATTTCAGTTACATTATTTCCGCGCGAATACGCTGTAGCCAAACTAACAGTCGGTCAAACGGTTGTAATTATGGGGAAAGTGGAAGAAAAGTATGGCAAAACGCAGATTGTAGCAAATGCTATCAAACATATCTAATTAAGGGGGCTTGTTGTTCGTATGAACAGCAGCCTTTTTTATTTTGTGTGGAATCAGCATGAAATATCCAAGGTTGGTTGATAGGATATGAAACTAATGGTAATTTAAATACAGATTTACTTACAAAAGTAGCAAGCATTTAAAATTATTTACGGTAGGTGGAATAGGATGAAAAAAATCTTACTTCTTGGTTAATAATCTTATGGACTATAACAGTTGCGCTGGCAGTTATAGCGAAACTTACGTTTAATCCAGTTATTGAAAATAATTCATTAACAGTAGGACAATGGGTTTCTTTTGTTAGTGCAAACCTATGTGCATTTATTCTCTTTTTGCCAATACTTCGTTTAATTATGCCGGTTTGGGATAGAAGTTGAAAATTAAACATTACAAGTGTGTGTCAAAGTATAATGCGGTCAAACATATATAATTAAAGTGCTTGTTGTTCGAAAGAACTACAGCTTTTTTATTTATGAAGATTAAAAGGCATCTACACTGAAGGGTAGGTGCCTTTGCCTATTATTCCTGAGCAATTTTTAAGTAAAGAGAAGTACTACCTTTAAATTTAAGTTCACCTTTGTCATTTAATGCGCGGATAACATGAGGAACACATTTGTTTTCAACAGCATCATTAAACATCCTACCTAATTTCGCACGAATGCCACTTGGTTTAAGAGCCATCTGTTCATTGTTGGGTTTCCAATGTTCAATCGTATTAAAAAAAGGAAGGTCATGTAAGGCAAATGTTTGGCCAACTTCGATTGCTGCGGTTTCATCAATGATTGTTTTCAGAGCAGAAATATAATCAAACGGTTTTTCAATGAATAAATTTTCGAGAATGGCTACAATTTCATAATTGATATTAAGGTTATGGGTAGTAGCACGTTGAGCTAAAATATCGTGTAAGTTGTCGTCGAGGTTAATCTGAACTCTAGGCATGGATGATTCCTCCAAAATTTATTCTAAAAAGGGGGATTGAACAAACCCACCATTTCGATGAATTCAGCATAATCTACATTCGAAGGAAAAGCAAGAAAAGGGAAGTAGAGCATGGTAAAAAGGCAATTGTGACAAAACAATTAAAAGTGGTTTGGAATAAAAAATAAACTATAAAAACGAATTAATTATGCTATAATAGCAATAGAATTTTTAAGTAGTATTTGTGTATGTCCCAAACCAAACGGCATGGGAAAAAACATGTTTTTTTAATGAACAGGCGGAGTCCGTCTGTTATTAGAAAGCATGTTTTTTTATGCTTAAAAACAGGAGGTAAGAAGGCAATGAAAGAGCCAAAAGAATTAAGTCAAATCGTCCCAACGGAGGCGATCATTAACGTATTAGATAATGGGAAAGTGGTCTTTCATCTATCTAGCGAAAAACAGTATGATTATGAATTTGAGAAGCAGGAGATAGCGGAGTTATTTGCTAAAGGCTTACAAAGAGTAGTGGAGTTGTTTATGGAGGTACAAATCCCATTAAAAACAACTTATTTGAACTAGGGGAGAACACTCACCCATGGTTTATTTATAAAGTGCAAAATAGCTTGCACAAAAGGTCACATAGCATTAAAATATATCTTACAAGCACACCTCGATAGACCATATATGAAAAAGAGCATGCCGCGCATGACTCTGACGACCGAAAGGTTGCACTCGGACGAGGAGCATATCGCTGGACTAGACACCCCCAAATCTCTTACCCAGCGGTATTTGCTTCCTGGATTGTCTTGCTTTTCACCCGAAGGGTAGCAGATCGCTATCGCTCACGCAGCCATTCGCGTCGCCCGCCCGCCCCATCTAAAACGCGCGAGAAGGGTTCCTCGCATGAAAGATGTCATGCTACGGGAGTGTACTACACGACCAGACCGCAGGGTAAGGAGGCAGAGCGACCCCAAGCTGAACGGGGGAGAGCAATAGATTGGAGGCCCGAGTACACCCTTACGGGTTGATATATGGTCTATCGAGGTGTTGTTTATCTATTAATTTGGCTATATAGGAGGTATGTATCTTGGTTCTGATAAAGCATTGCCCCAACGCTCAAATTCTTAAAGATTGCCACATTATTTTGGTCTTGGTTCAGCAAGAGCCTTATCAAATACTTCAACTAGAAATTGCGTTTGAATATTATCATTATCGTAATAAATTAAACCTCGTTCGCATTCAAGAACGATTCAAGAATGCCTGTAATCTTTTACAGCAATACAAGGTGTTCGACATTCGCGACGGTTTTTGTTTCACCAATCGCGCGGCATATGCGAAATTTATTGAAACCTTCGTATATGTTAAACATAAGTAAAGTTACGCATTGTGCGTATTTCCCCCTTTCTATTCACTCTTTTCCATTTTATAATACATATAAGGGTTATTCCGTATATGGTTAGGAGGGATGATCGTGGACCTATTGAAAAAAATCGGTTTTAGTACAGGCGATTTATTGAAAATTCTTTACTTGCAGCAAACCAAAAAAGCGCCTATTAACGCTACAGAATTACATGCACTTTACACGCAATTTTTACCTGGTGTTGAAGTTGGTTATGAATATGTATCTAAAATCGGTCGTCAACTTGAAACGGCGAACGCCATTAACGTGAGCCACACGATTCAGAAGAAAAAGTATTATACAATTACTTCAACCGGTGCAGACCTGCTCACAAATTATGAAAATTTGTATTATGGTCAGTTTTCCGAAATTGCAAAGGTTTTTGAGCGTATTGATTTTCACTTAACTCGCAAAGGACAAGCACCATCTCCTTTCGAAACACCCTTACCTTCCGAATTTCGCCGCTTTTTTGCGAAACTTGTCTCGGTTCGGGACATTACACGATACATGATCTTCTATCTTGGAGATAAACGTACAGATTTTTATGCTGCTGAGGCCCTAGAACAAATGGATTTCCTTTTTGGTTGGTCACCATCGAATGGGTACTTTTATGATATTGTTCGTGAAATGGAGTCAGAGCAAACCATTGTTGGTAAATGGAAAGATCCTGAAAAGCGCACAATTCGTTTAATCCGTGTGACAAATGACGGGGTCGTCTTTGCCAAACAGGTACGTTCCAGCTTAGCGGAACAGGTTTCGAATGTACGTATTCACTTAAATTCAATACAAATGCTATTTGACGCCTAGCGCGGATTCTTCCGCCGCTGGCGTTTTTTGCTAACATCGATTAATAAAAGCTATAATAAAAGTAACAAGACACAACCAATAAAGGAGTTTTTTATATGGAATACACAACATTTGACGTAGCTGTTTTACTTGAAAAAGCTATTCTTTTAAACGGTATTATTGCCAATTCACCAGATGTAAAGGAACGTCGTCAAGCGAAAGCAGAATTTGAAAAGTTAAAGCCTCAATTTATGGAACTTGCACAAGTAACACCTGCACCTTCAAACGTTTGTTCCTTTCCCTTCTAAATAAAAGCTTAACTATTTAAAAGCGTACGAGGTGAATATTGATGAATGATGAAGCTGCTTGGATTTTCTCATTTGCAACATCCATTGTGTTTATAACAATGATAATTATTATTGCAAGATTAGTTTTATAACGTATGCAGAATAGGAGGGGTTCAAGGACTAAAGCTCATTTCGTTCGATGTCACTTTAACCGCGCTCGATTAAAGTTTTGAACTAAATCACTCCCAAATAAAATATCGGAGGAAATGAAAATGACAGATTATATCATGATGGTTATAGTCGCGTTGGGGATAATTCTTCTTGGCGTGGGGTTACTCAACCTTATGATGAACGGTAATAGAACAAAGGTTGTTATAAGTACATTTTTAGGATTATTTCTTTTTATAGCGGCAGTAGGTTATTTCATATACACACAACAACAAGATAATGAAGCGTTAATCCAAAATATTGCGGAAATGCTTAATACAGAAACATCAGATATTATCGTGGAAGATATTAGTGAATCAAGCCTATTTAGTAAATCTAAAAACGTAAACCTCCGTAAAGTTTATTTTGAGAAGAAAACATATCTTGTAGAGGTGAAAGACTATAAGGTATTAAAAATAGTTGAACAACCATAGTTATGCAACGTCTATTGTGATTGTAGCAATTACTGTTTCAAGTTAGCTTTTAAACGAGCGAGACGAATTGTTGAGGAAAGTGAATATTCGGATAGAAGAAAATAATAATTGTTGCAGTCAGGATTGTTTTCATCTCAAAAATTTTGTAAAATATACACATATATATTTTGAAATGTACTGATAATCCAATCCAAACGGTAGGATGATAACTTTTTAAAGCACTTTTAAAGTGATATTTGAACGGAATTTCCCTGTTCATTTACCTTTAGAAGTGCTTTTTTGCATTTCAAATTGTAAATACACGACAAAGGAATGACGAACATGTTCAAAATGCAGCAATTCGAATAAGTAGTTAATAAAAACATTTAATACACGCTACAGCGTCAATACATTTTAAGGAGATTATTTATTATGAGAAAATCATTTACATCATCTACAGGAAATACAGTAGTGTATGGTATCGATAGAACAACGGGACTTTTTTTACAATTTGAAAACCTTAACCAACTTATTAATTTCAGTGAAAGTCATCCATTCAATGAACGCCTTACATTTGCGAATATAACGGGATTTGTTGAAAATGGAGCAATTGCTAAGGTAGAATACGAAGAAGCCTTAAATCAAGAGCTGGGGAGTTTCAAAGTATACTTTAGGGGCATTGGTGTCTTAGAAGATGTATCTGAAGATTTTCAATATCCTCCACGGCTTGAAAAACACTATTTTAGTGGCAACGGCTTTAAAGTAAGAACCGTTGGTGATTATATGAAGTTACTGAAACTATTTAAGCATCCAGTAACTTATACAACAGTTCAATGGTATGAGGTTCATCCGAGGAAGTCTATTCAACATTATGAAATATTAAACGACCAAGCAATTTAGGTTATTAAAAAGCGCGGTATCATAACTGATACCGCGCTTTTTCTATATCCTTTTCCTTTTATATATTCTTATATTGGGGTCTCGCCAGATTTTTGCGGATTTATAACGTTAAGGTTCCCAAACGTTGCTTTGGGAAGGTTTTTATTCAACTAACGAATTGCAAATTTAAAGGCATGAAGTCAAATTTAACTGACTTCATGCCTTTATTTTATTTAGATATTACAGGTTGAACATGGCAGCCATTGCGCTAGATTCATGAGTATACCCATTTTCTTCAATCACCTTTACAATTTGCTCTTGAATAGCCTTGCGTTCTTTTTTCGTTGGTGCCGATATTAATTGTTTAATTTTTGGTTCAACTTCTTCTAAATGAAATTTTGTATATTTTTGAATATACACCTGATACTCTTCGGGTTGTTCAAAAGGATCTACTCTTGATGTACCTTCTTCTTTTTCAATGTTTTCACTCATTTATTTTCCACCTTTCTAAAATGAACTACATTATAAAAAGGCTTTTATAAATGGTTTTTATCAACTAAGGCTGAAGGTTTTTATTTACATTAATTTTTGGCCATTAACCATAATTGGTGTTTCATGGTCATTGTTAATTATAAAGTGCTCTTTATCATCACCTGTAATGGTCATTATTCCTTGTTTCTCAAATTCTTCGTTGCCAATTTTAAGCGTTAGCGTATATTTCACTTCTATATTTGAATCATTTTGCTTAAATGAATCAATTTTTGTTTTCTCTAAACGGATATTTACTTCATTTTCTGAAGCAAAATATTTAGGGAGGACGTATATCCCATTTTTTTTATTTCTATTAAAAAGTTCATCACCTACAAAAGGTTTCACATTCGCTACAATAACCGAATCTTCCATCTCATTTTGTAAATCTACATTATATATCTCTTTCTTATACCCCGTTACAAAGTTTTCGAGAACACTTTCGCTAACGACGTTCTGATTGTTACATGCTATTAGAATTATGGTCGTAAGACTAAGAATAAAAAGCGTTAAAAATTTACTCATTTTACTTACACCTCCCACTTTAATTATAACATAATTTTCAGAATAATAAAAAAGTAATTTATGGTTGTTTTTTTTTATTAAATACCCCTTTTTAGAATACATTACGATTTACAATATGAAAATTTGAAAGGAGGTGAGAAATTATGGGAGTAGCAACTTGTCCTAAATATGGTACACACAGAATGAAAAATCTTGGTCCAGCAGCAGTTCGTGATTCAAACGGGAATACAATTAGCTATTTTAGCACGCCATTTCTTTATAAATGTGATTGTGGTGAGTATTCCGCAACTACGGGGTATGCTCACTTCTCTGGATATCCAATTGGATATTATTGTACTCATGGTGCTTTTACCAATCTTGGAAGTCAATCAGGCGGATATTTTGCACGTGTAAATACTAATTATATTTATTATACGTCAGCCACTTCATTAGCAGGTTATCAATTCATTGCAGCGTAAATTTCTACAGAAAAAAATATATTAGAGACAAATGTCTCTAATATATTTTTTTTGGTTGATTCCCCCCAAAAAAAGTCCTTTAAATAAGAAATAATAAAATAAGGAGGCTTAGAATGGACGATTATACTTCCATAATAAATTTGATAAGTAACGTTGGTTTTCCTATCGTTATAGCAATATATTTACTTCATGGGTTTGAAAAAAAATTGGACCTATTGATTGAACACATTCAGAAACTAACCTTGACAATCGAGAAACATATTGTCAGAAAATAGGAGTAATGTATTTTTCTGTACATATTACTGTTTTTATATTTTTTTGTGTAAAATAGAACTTATGTTC
>JAGHSJ010000266.1 GCA_018065935.1 Candidatus Kurthia equi | reverse complement strand
TTTTTAATGAGTTGGTCATAAATTGCTCGGTTAATCATTGTCGCAACAGTAAACGTATCATAACTTGAAGAAATGATTGGTAATTCTAATTCATCCGCTAATTTTTTAGCTTCCTCATCTGCTTCAAAACCACCTGTAATTAATACAGCTGCCCCTGCTTTTAAGGCATTTGAATGTGTGCTTGAACGGTTACCAACAATTAGTAAGCTTCCTGCATCCGTATAACGCATCATATCGTCTAGTTTCATTGCGCCAATAACAAATTTTGTTAACGTTTTATGCAAACCACTTTTGCCACCCAATACTTGGCCGTCGACAATATTTACAATTTCAGCAAATGTTAATCGTTCAATATTTTCTTTTTTCTTCTTCTCAATTCGAATCGTTCCTACACGCTCAATGGTACTTACAAGTCGACGATTTTCCGCCTCTTTTATTGCGCGATACGCTGTACCTTCACTGACAGCCATATCTTTAGCAATCTGTCGTACAGAAATTTTATCTCCCACTGGTAGGGTCTCGATATATTGAATTATTTTCTCATGTTTAGTAGCCAAAAAATCACCTATTTTCTAACATCATTTATAAGCCTTAGTGTATCATATTTAACCTCAATTTAAGTCGGTTTCCCTACAAAAAATGTACTAAATAGCACAGGTCTAATGCTTTTGATGATTGTAAATTATAATTCTATTGATTGCCCTGCTGATAATATGTGTACTTCTGCATCTGAAACTAAACGTTTAAAGTCATTCGGGTCTTGTTCAATAACAGGAAATGTATTGTAGTGTACAGGTACAACTGCCTTAGGTTTTAAAAAGTCGACGGCTATCGCCGCATCTTCTGGTCCCATAGTAAAATTGTCTCCAATAGGTATAAACGCCAAATCAATTGGATTCAACTCACCAATTAATTTCATATCGCTAAACAGAGCTGTATCTCCTGCATGCAAAATTGTTTTTCCTTCTGCTGTAAATAAAATTCCACCAGGCATACCTGTATAGATAATTTGTTTATCTTCCGTTACGTAAGAAGAACCATGAAATGCCTGTGTATATTTCACCTTACCAAAATCAAATTCATGAGCCCCACCAATATGCATATTATGCACACGCACTCCTTGCCAAGATAAATACTCAGCTAATTCATTGGGTGCAATGACCAGTGCATCATTCTTTTTCGCAAGCTCAACTGTATCACCGACATGATCATTATGACCGTGTGTTAATAAAATGACGTCTGGATTTTCATTTTCCACGCTTAAGTCGGTTTGGCTATTGCCGTTAATAAATGGATCAATCAAGATAACTTTCCCCATTGTTTCAATTTTCACAACAGAATGTCCATGAAATGATACTTTCATTTTTTCTCCTCCTTAAAAAAATTTACGTAGTTTACACTATTTTCTTAAATATTTGATAAACTATACAGTGAGTAATACTTGAAAATTATTCTGGCAAGACGTAAAAAAGGAAAACTGTCTTAATTTATTTGTACCATATTCTGTTACAAAATGGAAAGTAATCTTCATGAAACAGTTATTATTTTTTGCTGACTGACGTTATTATACCCAGAATGGACAATTTAATTCCAAAGTAAAAGAAGGAGGACGACATCATGTCATCTAAAGTTGAACAAATTCAAAAATATCTTCAAAAAACAGGTGTAGAAGCAGCATTTATTACTACACCAGAAAACGTTTTTTATCTATCAGGTTTTCTAAGTGATCCTCACGAACGTTTACTAGGGATTATGATTTTCAAAGATACAGCACCACTTATGATCTGTCCTAAAATGGAAGTTCCAGATGCAAAAGCTGCAGGTTGGAGCTATGAAGTAATCGGTCACGACGACAAAGAAGATGCTTGGGAAGTTTTAGCTACTAAAGTGGCTTCATTAGTTGGTGGAATTCAATCATTAGCGATTGAAAAATCTCATTTAACAGTGGAACGTTTAGAACTATTACAACGCTTCTATCCGAATAGTACAGTTAGTGGAATCGACCAATTATTAACAGATATGCGTATTGTAAAATCTGAGGACGAACTTGTTAAATTACGCGAAGCTGCTAAACTAGCAGACTACGCTATTCAAGTGGGTTGTGATGAGTTAGCTGAAGGAAAAACAGAATTAGAAGTTTTATCAGCTATTGAAGCAGCTATTCTTAAAAAAGGCTACTATATGTCTTTCGACACAATGGTCTTAACTGGTCTTAACGCAGCATCACCACATGGTACACCTGGCAATACAAAAATCAAAAAAGGTGATTTAGTCTTATTCGACCTTGGTGTTGTCTATGAAGGATATTGTTCAGATATTACACGCACAGTTGCATTCGGTGAACCTGGCGAAGATCAAAAAGCTGTTTACAATGCCGTACTTAATGCAAACTTAGCGGCTATTGAACTTGCTAAACCAGGCGTTCCTGTCATGGACTTAGACAAAGCAGCGCGCGACCAAATCAGCAACGCTGGATTTGGCGAATACTTCACTCACCGCCTTGGTCATGGCTTAGGTATTGGTGTTCATGAAATCCCTTCTATTCACGGTGGCAACGAATTACCATTAGTTGAAGGAATGGTATTCACAATTGAACCAGGCGTCTACAAAGGCGACACAGCCGGCGTACGCATTGAAGATGACGTAGTCGTAACAAAAGACGGCTTAGAAATTCTAACTAAATTCCCTAAAGAACTACAAATCTTCTAGAAAAGTCTAAACCACATATTCACATTTCACTAGTGGCACTGAGGTAACTTTAACTAAATAAAAACATCCCTCTTCGCAATGTAACTTGCGACAGGGATGTTTTTTATTTTATATAATTTTATTTTCAAGCAATTATTCTTAATATTGAACGGCTACCTCTAATAGTGATTCTGCTGATACATAATCATAACCTAATGCTTGTGCAACTGCTTCGTAGGTTACATGTCCATCTAATACGTTTAATCCTTTTGCTAATGCCTCATTTTCAAGACATGCTTTTGCATACCCTTTATTTGCAATTTGTACAGCATAAGGAACCGTATTGTTTGTTAAAGCGATTGTCGCAGTACGTGGAACAGCACCAGGCATATTAGCCACCGCATAATGAACGACTCCATGTTTCACATAAGTTGGCTCATCATGTGTTGTGATACGATCTGATGTTTCAAAAATACCACCTTGGTCAATCGCAATATCAACTACCACTGAACCAGGTGTCATCGATTTAATCATTTCTTCTGATACTAATTTAGGTGCTTTTGCTCCTGGAATTAATACGGCACCAATTACTAAGTCTGCTTCTTTTACTACATTTGCAATATTGTATGGATTTGAAATTAGCGTGTGAATATCCGTACCAAATTGATCATCTAATTCACGTAAGCGTTCTGGGCTTAAATCCACAACCGTTACATCTGCTCCCATACCAATCGCGATTTTTGCTGCATTAGCACCAGCCATACCACCACCAATAATCGCAACTTTCCCACGAGCTACACCAGGAACGCCTCCAAGTAGAATCCCTTTACCGCCTTCTTGTTTTTCTAAATATTGAGCTCCGATTTGAGTTGCCATACGCCCTGCTACCTCACTCATAGGTGTAAGTAACGGTAATGAACGATTTCGTAATTGTACCGTTTCATAAGCAATAGCTGTTACTTTGCTATCTATTAATGCTTTTGTTAATTCAGGCTCAGGTGCTAAATGTAAATACGTAAATAAGATAAGTCCTTCTGAAAAGAATTTATACTCCGATGAAACAGGCTCTTTCACTTTCATCACCATGTCTACATCCCAAGCTCCTGCTTGATCAACGATTTCTGCTCCTGCTTCAATATATTCTTCATCATTAAACCCTGATCCAATGCCTGCATTTTTTTCTACAACCACATCGTGACCAGAAACTTTAAAGTTGACTACACCTGCTGGCGTAATCGCAACTCGATTTTCATTGTTTTTGATTTCCTTTGGAATACCAATTTTCATGATTCATCCTCCTAAAGTTAAAAATGATTTAAATAGCTCAAAACGGTAAATTTGCAACTTGAAACAAGTTCATTCTAACAGAAATAAATCATCTTTTG
>JAGHSJ010000095.1 GCA_018065935.1 Candidatus Kurthia equi | reverse complement strand
TCTAAAAATAAATCGCAAATATATATAATCAAAATACTGGAGGAAACAAACATCATGAAGAAGAAACTATTATCAATTGTCACGGCAAGCGTTATAACCTTATCATCAGGATTAGCTAGTTATCCTACCATACAAGCTTCAGCAGCAACCGTATCAGCAGCATCAGGTACATATAAAGCTACGACAGCTAAAACATTATATAAAACAGCTAATAAAACAAAAGTTGGAATCGTTCCAAGAAAAACGATTGTAAAAGTGTATAAAAAAACAAAAGTGAACGGAAAAACATGGTACAAAGTGAAATTTGGAAGTAAATTAGGTTGGGTTCAATCAAAAAATTTATCAAGAATAATTGTTTCTTCCGCAACGAAGGTATCAAAAACATATAAAGCAACGACTAAAAAAACAATGTATGCAGGTGCAGGCTCACATCAAAAGAAAATCGGCTATATTAAGAAAAATACGGTGTTAAATGCTAAATATATGAGAACTGTCAATGGGAAAAGATGGTATAAAGTGAAAACTTCAACAGGCGCTTATGGTTGGACAAGTAATATAAATATTAAAAAATATGTCGTACAAACTTCAAATACAGGTAGTAAATTAATCTCAACAGGTGCAAAATATCTTGGTGTGCCATATGTTTGGGGAGGAACAACTCCGTCTGGATTTGATTGCTCTGGATTCGTGGGCTATGTGCATAAAAAAGTACTAGGAAAAACATTACCTCGTACAAGTGGCGAACAATATAATAAATCGAAAAAAATTAGCAAATCTCAATTGAAAAAAGGCGACTTAATTTTCTTTAGCGCAAGTGGTGGACGTATTACACATGTAGCTATGTATGCAGGCAACGGAAAATTATTACACGCAGCTGGTAATCAAGTACAATATCAAAGTTTAGCTGGCTATTGGGACAAATTAGTTGTAGGGTACGGCACATATCAATAGGTAATATCTCGAAAAAATAAAAATCTACTATAATCATTCACTACATTTGTAGTGGGGTTATAGTAGATTTTTTTATGAATTATTTTTCAGTAGAAGTAACGATTTCAGCGATAACTAAAGTGTTACCAAGCATTGGTGATTCTTTAGGAGCTTCGCCTTCTTTTGGTTCTGGACGTTTGTGAGCTTGTTTGAAAGCGTCACTATTTTTCCATTCGTGGAAGCCATCTAAAGATTCCCAGTACATATTTACGCTCATTTCGTCATGATCTTCAAAATCAGTTGCAATAGCAACTTCTGTTTTCACAAATCCTTTAAATTCTTTTAGAGAATCTCCACCTTTTGTGAATCCAGGTGCAAGCATTTTAGCGAAACCTTTTTTTGTTTTAATACGGTTAGTTACTACAAACATTAAAAATCTCTCCTTTGAATTAAATTTATCTATATCTATAAAGATACGCTACTATAAATGCGAAAAGCAACTACTAAGTACCTATTATTTTTGGTTCTACGTCAAATGTTGGGGTGGAGTGATTTGGATTTTCAAATCACTCCACTTTTTCTATTTGTTTATTTCGGACGAATGCTTTCCGCCGGCGAATTGCTTGCCATAAGAACAGCTATAACGTCGTCGTTTATAATAAAGAATCGTTAATCGCGTAGGCCTACAGGACGTAGGTCAGGCAAGCAATTTAGCCTGGATGGTTATTTTATTGCTTGTCTTCCTCTTTATTTAGATGCTTTATTTTTTGAATACGGTAATCATGTATTTTAGTTGTGGTATTTA
>JAGHSJ010000189.1 GCA_018065935.1 Candidatus Kurthia equi | reverse complement strand
ACTTTTATGTCATTTCGATAGATTAATTGGCATTTGAATAAAGAAGTTGTAAGATATAATTAATTAAACTATTGAAAAGGTGGCGTTTTCTATTGAAAATCAATTGGGTATTTGTCCTTGGTATACTGGCATGGGGGTTAATTACCGCAACTTTATTTGAGTTATCTA
This sequence comes from Candidatus Kurthia equi, assembly GCA_018065935.1. GTDB lineage: Bacteria > Bacillota > Bacilli > Bacillales_A > Planococcaceae > Kurthia > Kurthia equi. The sequence goes on along the minus strand of JAGHSJ010000189.1, from coordinate 2,680 downwards.
CATTTTCCACCTTTAAAAGCTTTATCAGTCAAGCCATTACGCATCCTAACCCAATAACCGCTTCATTAGCCTTTATTGTATTAGGCGTTATATTTGGGTACATCCTTAAAGGGATTGAACTCGGTAAAAATGAAGTAAACTAACTTGTAAATGACAATTCTTTATTTTATGTATACAACAACTAACCAAAAGACTCTTGTAGAGTCTTTTTTTATGCCATATAACTTTATATAACGCAGCGTATTATTTTTATATAATTTCATCCATCTACTTTCTTATCACATATAAAAAAGCCTGAGGATCCAAAGATCTTCAGGCTTTTATTCATTTGCAATTTTAATAAATCACGATAGTGCGTGTCTTGAACGTAGGGATTGTCTAGGAATTAGAATTAATACTTACGTTTTCGTGCAGCTTCTGATTTCTTCTTGCGTTTTACACTTGGTTTTTCATAAAACTCGCGTTTTCTTACCTCTTGAATTGTACCACTTTTAGAAACAGTACGTTTGAAGCGGCGAAGAGCATCTTCAAGCGATTCGTTTTTTCTAACGACAGTTTTTGACATCTCTCTTTCCCTCCCTCCGACACACGTCAAAGCACAACAAATATGAATAATCGATATGATTAACATATATGATTAACATATGTTGTTTTCTCTAAAATTATATCCTATATAAGCATAGCGGTCAAGGGTTCTGTTACATTAATATTCAGAATCTGATGATAAACCGTTCATTATTTTAACTCCTGAGCTTGCACCAATGCGATTTGCTCCAGCTTCTACCATTTTTTCCAAATCTTCCAGACTGCGTACGCCTCCAGAAGCCTTTACACCTAAATCTTTACCAACTACACGACGCATTAATGCGACATCTGCTTCATTTGCTCCAGCTGTTGAAAATCCTGTAGATGTTTTTACGAAATCTAATTTCGCCTCAACTGCTAATTCGCAGGCTTTTTCTTTTTCAGCATCTGTTAATAAACATGTTTCTAAAATAACTTTTACTAGTGTTTCACCAGCCGCTTCACGTACAGCTTTCATGTCATTTAATACGACATCATATTGTTGTGCTTTCATCGCACCAATATTCATCACCATGTCAATTTCTCCAGCACCATTGTTAATTGCATCTTTCGTTTCGAAAGCTTTCGTTGCACTTGTTGATGCTCCTAATGGGAAACCAATTACAGTACAAACTTTTGATTGTGCTCCTTTTAATTGTTCTGCTGCTAATGCAACGAACGACGGATTTACACAGACTGAGGCAAAATTATACTGCTTAGCTTCTGCACATAATTGAACGATTTGTTCAGCTGTAGCTTCCGGTTTTAATAAAGTATGATCGATTAATGCTGCGATATTTGTTGTCATTTAAATAACTCCCTTTCAGTTGTACGTACATCATTATTAGAATAGCATGGTTTGTTTCAAATGAATAGTTTTATTATACCCTATTTTATTAAATCAAAAAAATAAGGAAGTCTACTGTGGCAGACTTCCTCAACATATTTTTTATTTTGAGTCGAATGCTTTCACGCCTTGTGAAATGCTTTTCGCCAATAATAATTGATAGTCTTTCTGAGCCAAACGTCGGTCATCAGTTGGGTTATTTAAATACCCTAATTCCACTAAAATAGTGGGCATCGTCGCCCAATTTAATGCACTTAAACTTTCGCTATGAAGTTGCCCTGTTTTATACACTGTTACTTTTTTCTTTTTAGCACTGGCTGTAATCGAACGTGCTAGCTCCTGGCTCTCTCGATAGGTTTTCTTCGTGAACGGGTTGTTTGCTGCAGGAGATATGACATATAGACCTTGTGCTTGAGCATTTGTTACACCATCTGCATGAAGCTGAATATAAAGATCAGCTTCATTCTTCTTGGCGAAATCCGCTCGTTCTTTTGTCGACATGGCAATGACATGCTCTTGTCTAGTTAATTTCACACGATAACCTTCACGCTTTAATTGTTTTTGCAAATACTCTGCTACTTGTAAAGTTAATGCATACTCTGCTTGTCCTGTAGATACACCGTATGTACTAGCTGGCATTTTAGGCATCCATTTTGTTGATTTTGGACCAACCTTCTCTAAGCGATAATCTGCATAGCGCTGATGTCCTGGATCAATCACAATTACTTTTTTCTTTTTAGTTTTTTTTGTAATCGTTTTCTCTATTTTTTGTTGTTCATTTTTAGGTACATTTGCCACTACTTTATGCTGTATCGGTACTTCTGCTATTTTATTTGGTGTGGCTTCAGTTACTTTGTCAGATTGTAAATATTCAATCGAGGTCGGCATACTCGTTCCATAAAAACCTAAAATAGCTAATGGGATACAAAAAGCAAGAATGACAATCGCTATGATTAAATTCCTCAATAAAACACATCCTTACTAGAAGTTTAATCTTTTTAGAACTATTTTAAGTATAAACCGTTTTCATCATAAAGCCTATTTATACAGCAAAAAATATTTCATATGAACTAAGGAAATACATTATATATATATTATTAAGGTCTTATCTCTAATTTCCATCTCAAAATACCTACTATTTGTTTATAATTTAATTTTTATTCCTCGCCCCTATCTAAACTTTTACATACCTAGTGGGAGCCTTCATATAAGAATCAGTGGTTCACCTATATTTATGATTTGTGCCGAGAACACTCGCGACTTTAGTCG
>JAGHSJ010000069.1 GCA_018065935.1 Candidatus Kurthia equi | reverse complement strand
TATATCCACTACTATAACAACGAACGTATTAAACAAAAATTGGCCGGTATGAGTCCGGTGAAATACCGAACACATACCAGCCAATTAGCTGCATAAATAAAACTCTAACTTTAAGGGGTCACTACCCTGTTAGGCTACTCTCTTTTTCCCATTTGTGAAAATAAGCGATTTAGTAAACTTTGTCACCATTGAAAATAGAATTTTTAACAATAACATAATCAACTGTGCGGATAGCGTCTAATTTTGTGCCACCAGCATATGAAATAGATGATTGAAGATCTTGTTGCATTTCAGTTAATGTATCTTGTAATGCCCCTTTATGTTCAACATACATTTTTTTCCCTTCAACATTTTTCTTCTCACCTTTTTGGAATTCAGAAGCAGAACCGAAATACTCTTTTACAAGTTTTCCATCCACTTCAATTGTTTTCCCTGGAGATTCTTCATGACCAGCGAATAATGAACCGACCATAACCATAGTTGCACCGAAACGTACAGATTTTGCAATGTCCCCATGTGTACGAATACCACCATCGGCAATAATTGGTTTAGTTGCTGCTTTTGAACACCAGCGTAAAGCTGCTAACTGCCAGCCGCCTGTGCCAAATCCAGTTTTGATTTTTGTAATACATACCTTCCCTGGTCCGATGCCAACTTTTGTAGCATCTGCTCCAGCGTTTTCTAATTCACGTACAGCTTCTGGTGTTCCAACATTTCCAGCAATAATGAAAGCGTTTGGTAATAATTTTTTTATATGTTGAATCATATTAATAACTGCATTTGAATGACCATGAGCAATATCAATTGTGATGAATTCTGGTGTTAATCCAAGTGTTGCTAATTCTTCAACAAAAGTATATTCTTCTGGTTTTACACCAACGCTGATTGAAGCGATTAACCCACGTGCTTGCATATCTTTAATAAAAGCAACACGTTTTTCTGGATTAAAGCGATGCATGATATAGAAATAGCCACCTTCGGCTAATTTTGTTGCTATATTTTCATCAATGATTGTTTGCATATTTGCAGGAACAACCGGTAATTTAAATTTATGTCCACCAAGTTCAACTGTTGTATCACATTCTGAACGACTGTTTACTATACATTTTGCAGGAACTAATTGAATATCTTCATAATCGAATACGTTATCCATTTTAAAAATACACCCCTAAAGACGAATATTATTTTTGTTTGGACGTTAATTGTTCGTCCTTTGGTAATTTACCGTATTTTTTAAGTCCTGTCAAAGGTTTTTATTTCTGAAAATTTAAAAACAGACATATTTTAGGGAAAAAAAGATTGAATATAGCTTGTAAAGGCTTACATAGCAACGTTCTGTAACATTATGTAAAAAAATGAAGAAATATAGAACAATTGGGACTAAGCGATTACAATATGTTAAAATCAAACATTAGAGAGATAAAATTAGTATCTATAAATAAGTAAGCGTTAAATGAATGGTGAGAGGATAAAATTATGAAACAACTTGAAATGCATGTAAAAGATTTATTAATTGGATGTCCTCCAATTAAGATCGTAATTGAGGAAGAATTAGAGGATTTTGGTGAAATTGTTGATGCAACAAGAGGAATCTCTTACGGACAAATTGAAGTTTCTGAAGAAGGCAAACTAACATCACTGCAAATTGATATAGAAGCGATTACGGAAAATAATGATGTTTCATTAGATGAGTATGAAGCATTATCAGTAGAAGATTTAAAAGAAATGGGACAAGATTTTGTTGATGAATTTGGTCAAAGAAATTTGAAGCTAACATCATTTAGTGAGTGGGGAAATGATACGTTCTTAATGGTATTTGAAGCAATGGATGTGAAATTCAACCTACCGTTACCTGATTCAGGCGTTACATTAGAAATGAACAAGCAAGGCTTTATTTTATCTGCGACTTTAAATCAATCCTATTATCAACTGAAATATCCAACAATTGAGATTACAGCTGAGCAAGCGATGGAGATTTATGCGAATCGTATTTTAGTCGACATGGGTGCAATGCAGCAGGATTCAGAGATACGTTTAATGTACTATCCAATGTATCGCAATGAGGCTGTAAGTGTTTCAGGTAAGTTATTTAAACTAAGTGAGTTTTTAGATGAAGAACAACCCGAACTTCAAAAAATCTCAAAAGTAGAAAAAACATTTACTGAGCAAGAATTACTTGGCGTTTCGAATGACTATGTCGTTGAATTAAGTGAAGATAAGATTTTAACGTACACAAGTAAAGTGGATGAAAATCATCAAGTAACATTGAATCTATCCGATCCAACTGAGTTAGTAATCGAATCAAATCTGCCATTCAATGAAGAACGTGAATTCACAGTAGACGAATTACGTGAACGTGCGGTTGCTTTCTTAGAAATGAAAGTCGGCGACGTTGCTTCAAAATACTTATTGGAAGATGTTTTTGTAGAAACTGAATTAGAAGAAGATGAAGATGACGAATTAACAGAAGAAGAAATAGAAATGCTAAAACAATTAACTGCTCAAGCGGAAGAAGAAGAGGAAGAAGAAGATGAAGATGACGAAGAGGAATCTTCTTTTGAACCATATGTAACATTTTCATTCCACCGTCGCTTAAAAGGAGTACCTTTTAATGAGTTTAATGCGCATATCGATATGGGCATTTATTCAGGCGCAGTGAAAGATTCTCTTATTCCAATTCATGAATTTAAGAATATGACAATTTCAATGCCAACTATTACGTTTGAACAAGCAAATAATATGTACAAAGAGTCTTTCAAAATGGAGTTAACACGTGTTCCACATGAAGAGGATGAATTTATTAACTATGAGCTTTGCTATGTAGCAAAAGAAGTTGAACCACTTAAATGTATTGAAAGAATTGATGTTGAAAATGGAAATATCTTCTATTTAGATGATTTGCAATATGTTGAAGATGAAAACGACGATGAAGAAGATGCACTAGAGGAAGAAGAATATTAATATTCTTTAAAAGTAAAATCCTTATAACTTATTTGCCAGTGAATTATTGACAGAAAATATTGAATAAGGTAGAATATTCTTAATTATTACAAACGAATACAACCTCACGTAATCAATTTGTGAGGTAGAGGCGCGATATTTATTAGTAAGTAGCAGAGCATGAGTAAGCAAAGAAGCTATTTAGAAGGAACTATCGCCGAAGTTTACGATTTATCTCAAGGTCGTATGCTGGGTCTGCAATGAATAATTGCAGGACTGTCTTACTTTTCCAGAATAGAAGTAAGTTGTGCTATCTCCAAAAGAGATTATGAAGAGGATTTTAAGGGCTAATTTCAAAAGAGTCCATGAGTTCATCTCATTTTATACTCTTTTGGTATTAGTCCTTTTTTGTAGTTAAATTCAAGCTAGGGGGAGAGAGTTTATGAAAAAATCATTGGGGTTATTTACAGCAATTATATTGGTATTAATCATGGCATTAGCAGCATGTGGATCAGATGATTCTAAAAAAGAAGGAGCTTCAAAAGAGGAAACGAAGGGTACGTTTAAAGTGGGGCTAGAGGCAGCATATGCACCGTTTAACTGGACACAAAAAGATGATTCAAATGGAGCGGTAAAGATTGATGGGAATGCAGAGTATGCCGGCGGATATGATGTTCAAATCGCTCAAAAAATTGCTGACAGTTTAGACAAAGAATTAGTCATTGTTAAAACAGAATGGGATGGCTTAATTCCAAGTTTAATCTCAGGTAAAATTGATGCGGTAATCGCAGGTATGTCACCTACTGAAGAGCGTAAACAAACAATTGATTTCTCGGATATTTATTACACATCAGATTTAGTTATGGTCGTTAAAAAAGGTAGTAAATATGAAGAAGCAACAAGCATCCAAGATTTCAGTGGAGCAAAAATCACAGGGCAATTAAATACATCACATTACAAAGTAATCGATCAAATCAAAGGCGTTAAAAAAGAAACAGCATCTGATAACTTTTCTGCAATGCGTGTAGCACTACAATCAGGAAAAATTGATGGTTATGTTTCAGAACGTCCAGAGGGTATTTCAGCATCATCAGCTAACGATGATTTTGTAATGGTTGAATTTACAGAAGGATTTAAAACAGAAGTAGAAGATTCGGCAATCGCAGTTGGCTTGAAAAAAGGCAGCGATTTAACGGAAGATATTAATAAAGCTTTAGCTGAAATTTCAGAAGACCAACGTAAAGAAATTATGGATGAAGCAATCCAAAACCAACCAGCAGCAGAATAGTATGTATATGACTACCGACTGTTACGTGTTTCAGCGGTAGTCTGTTTTCATTAGGGGGAAATTATATGAGTCTCGAGTGGTTAATCAATATCGCTGTAGACAACTGGCAAATGTTCTTGCGTGGCGCAGGAATGACCATGTTAATTGCAACAATTAGTACAATTATTGGTGCAATCATCGGATTATTAATCGGAGTTATTGAAACAATTCCAAAACAGAAAAAAGGGTTTAAAAAGACTATTCTTGCAATCGTCCGTATTATTTTACGTATTTATGTTGAATTTTTCCGCGGTACACCAATGATGGTTCAAGCGATGGTCGTATTCTACGGATTACCATTAATGATGCAAGGTTTAAAAGAAGCAATTGGTACTGATTTTGGTGTGGATGGGGACATGAATCGTACGTTTGCTGCAATTTTAGTCGTTGCATTAAACACTGGTGCGTATATGGCTGAAATTGTTCGTGGAGGTATTTTAAGTATCGACAAAGGACAATTTGAAGCAGCTCAAGCAATTGGAATGAGTCACTGGAAGACGATGGTGCATGTTGTTTTACCACAGGTTTTACGCAATATTCTACCAGCAACAGGCAACCAATTCGTCATGAATATTAAAGATACATCTGTATTAAATGTAATTGGTGTAACAGAATTATTCTTCCAAACGAAATCAATCGCTGGAACCAACTTTAGATATTTTGAATCGTTCTTCGTTGCATGTTTAGTGTATTTAGTATTAACAATTGTAGTGACACAAATTTTACGCTTCTTTGAAAGAAGATTAGGCGGAGATACAAATTATCAAATGCTAGATATTCCACAACCACGTCGTCCAGAAGGACAAAAATGATCTAAGGAGGAATTTACATGACTACGGTAATTGATATTAAACATTTAAGTAAATCCTTCGGCTCTCATGAAGTCTTGAAGGATATAAACTTCTCTGTTGAAAAAGGAGAGGTTGTAACGGTTATTGGTTCATCAGGCTCAGGTAAATCAACTTTATTACGTTGCTTAAATTTATTAGAAACACCAGATGGTGGAGAAGTAAATTATGAAGATCAAAATATTCTTACACATATGTCAGATGTAAATGAATACCGTACAAAATTAGGTATGGTATTCCAACAATTTAATCTGTTTAATAACTGCAATGTGTTAGAAAACTGTACATTAGGTCAAGTGAAAGTATTAAAACGTTCAAAAAAAGAAGCAAAAGAAATTGCTGAAAAATATCTAGATGTTGTCGGGATGAGTCGCTATATAAATGCGCGTCCTTCACAACTTTCAGGTGGACAAAAACAACGTGTTGCCATTGCCCGAGCATTATCAATGAAGCCGAGAGCATTACTTTTTGACGAACCAACGTCAGCATTGGATCCAGAAATGGTTGGAGATGTTTTAAAAGTAATGAAAGAACTGGCTCAATTGGGTTCAACAATGATTATTGTGACACATGAAATGGAATTTGCACGTGAAGTTTCAGATCGTATTGTTTTTATGGATAAGGGAGTAATTGTTGAGGATGGAACACCTGATGAGGTATTCAATCATCCAAAACATGAGCGTACAAAAGCGTTCTTAAAACGTGCATTGAAAAACTAGGGGTAGTATTCAATTATAGATGGAGTGTCTCGTAAGTAGAGGCACTCTTTTTTTGCTTTTTTATAATGGAATCTCTTTAAAGGTAAAATAATACAGTTTAGAAAATACAAAAATAGTAAAAATACATATAACAGCCTGTAAATAAAATTTGGTGGTGGACATCATGATTTATAACAACAAGAAAGTAATAAAGTGGATGTCAATTATAGTAGTCTTACTTTTCACTGTACCAGTTATTTCAGATGCACAAGCGAATAAAAAAGCGCAATTTATCTTTACAAATGCAACTACTCCTACGTATAAAAAAGCTGGAAAGGATAAACTGAATACCAAGCTCTCTCCAAGTGTCTATAAGCAATATGGAAAATCGGGGAAATGGATTAAAGTGAAAAAATCTAATGGTCAGTATGTCTGGATTTCCTCCTCAAAAAAATTAACCTCTATTCAATCAACTAAGTATAAAAAAATGGAAAAAGAAATAATGAATTTAGTAAATATTGAAAGGAAAAAACGTGGATTGACGAAACTTCAGCAATCGAATCATCTACAGCAAATCACGTATTTAAGAAACTATGATTTAGCAAAAGAAAATTATTTTGAACACACTAGTCCTAAGTATGGAAGATGGGCAAATTTTCTCTATACAAGCGAGTATGATTTTGCATATGCAGGAGAAAATATTGCGGCTGGTTTTGTAACAGCTAAAGGTTTTGTTAATGCATGGATGAATTCACCTACACATCGAGCAAATATATTAAATCCACGTTTTAAAAAAATCGCTGTTGGTGTTTCTGATGGCACGTCAAAAAGCTATTTCAAAACATATGCTACACAATGGTTTTCAGATTAAAAGATAGCCTATACGTTAATGGTTTTATTTTTAATATGATAGTAGAAAAGAACAGGACAGGACAGGACAGTAGGTTAAATGTCGGTGTTTCTTAAAAAAAATTCAACTTTTCTCCTAATGATTTGGGGTAGAGAAGTTTAGTATGTCAGTGTTAAACTGAATGAAACAGTATTGGAGAATATTATGGGAAATAGATTAAAAAAATTATTTCGTTCAGAACTAATATGGATTATATTTATTGCACTGATTACGGCGCTTAGTAGTGAAATTAAACTTGTTCCTTTTAGTGGAGAAAACTTTCGTTTTGGATTAGGAAGTATTCTCTTTTTTTTGCTATTACTAATTCGCCCACCTAAAAATTATTTACTGACAGCTTTTTTAACAGCTTTTATTATTGTAAGCTTTCGTGTTATGCTACAGAGCTTTTTTGGTGGAGACGCATTAGCGGATAGTCTCACTGAAAATTATCCTGGGGGTATATTCTATTTTATTTATGTGTTAGGTTTTAAATTACTACGATTATATGATTATGGAGAAAAACCACTAGTACTTGGAATTTTGGCTACCTCATTAGAAATTTTCAGTAATAGCATGGAACATTTATTGCGAATCCTTGTAATTTCTACATCAGAGGTCGATTTGAAAGAATGGTGGTTGTTGATTGCTGTTGCCATTTTTAGAAGCTTTTTTGTCGTAGGAATATACAGTTCTGTATCCTTAAAGGAACAAAAGCAACGTTTACAGGAACAATTACAAGTAGGCGCTAATTTATATATTGAATCATTATATTTAAAAAAATCAATGAATCACATCGAGCAGATTATGGCAGAGAGTTATGATTTATATCGAGTATTAAAAAAAGAGCAGGATGTTACATTGAGTAAAAAAGCATTGAAAATCGCACAAGAAATACATGAAGTGAAGAAAGATTCACAGCGTATTTATGCAGGGTTATCCGAAATAACGGCATTAGAAACAGATACAACCTATATGTTGTCGGAAGTGTTGAATATGTCGATCGAAGGTAATCGTAAATATACGAAACATCTTAATAAAGAAGTAACAATCATCTTTACATCTACTGTAGACTTTGTTGTAGCCGAAAAAATGTTATTGATGGCCATTATAAATAACGTCATTTCAAATGCAGTAGAATCTATTGAACAATATGGACGGGTTCAGTTGCATGTAATCGAAGAAAAAGAAAATATTCAATTTTCTGTAGCAGATTCAGGTAAAGGTATCGAAGTAGAGGATTTAGCGATTATTTTTGATGCTGGATTTACTACAAAGTATAGTGAAAAAGGCGTCGCTGCAACAGGAATTGGTCTTTCACATGTACAAGAAGCGATTAAACAACTGAATGGGCATATAAATGTGACATCAAAAAAAGGTGAGGGAACGCTCTTCATAATAAAAATACCAAGAATTAATATTGAACAGAGGAGTGTAATGTAATGCGTTATTTTATAGTAGATGATGATGCGGGAAGTCGTCGCATGCTGAAGATGATTATATTAGAGGGAGATATGGGCGTTATTGTAGGCGAAGCAGATAGTGGCGAATCAGCTATTGCAAATATTATTAAAAGTGACCCTGATTTTGTTTTGATTGATTTGTTAATGCCTAATTTAGATGGTATTGAAACAATTGAGGAATTAAAAAAACAAGGCTTTAAAGGACATTTCATTATGCTATCACAGGTGGTAAATAAAGAAATGGTAGGAGAAGCTTATGAAAAAGGGGTAGAATTCTTTATTCATAAGCCAATTAATCGCATCGAAGTTCAAAGTATTTTGAAAAAAACGAGTGAACGTTTTGTATTGAAGAAATCATTAATGACTATTCGTAAATCAATTATGAATTTTGAGGAGAATACGAAAGAAGAGTCTCACCGTACATTAAAAGACGTAGCATTATCTATATTAAATGATATGGGAATTGTAGGCGAAGTAGGTACAGACGATATTATCCAAATTTTAATGTACTTATCAGAACGCGACGAAAAGACGATGCAAATTCCTTCGCTTAAAAATTTATATGAAGTGATTGCGGGTAAAAATAAAGTGAGTACGGTTGATATCGTAAAAGAAAGTAAAGCAATTGAACAAAGAATTCGTCGAACAATAAATGGAGCAATGAATAATATAGCTACACTGGGTGTCGTAGATTATACAAATCCTGAATTCGAATACTATGCCCCACGTTATTTTGAGTTTTCGGAAATTCGTACAATTATGAAGCATATTGAAAATGAAGAGCAGCCTAAAAAAGTAAAAGTGAACGTGAAAAAATTCATTCAAGTCCTTTATATTGAAATGAATGAAAAATATAACAATCCAATTAAGAAAATCTAAAAAATCAACCGTTTTCATGCCGAAATGGCATATAACTCATATCAATCATCGCTAAATAGTATAAATTTTATAAATTTTAGAAATTTCTTTCTCATAAAATTGTCGGATTCTGTCGGATATGTAAAGTCATCTATAGAATAAGATTATAGTTTTTCAACTTGTATGAAAAAAACTAATATAATCTGAGAGGTGACTCATTGATGAAGAAGTTTAAACTTGCACTAGCATGGCAAATTCTAATCGGCCTTGTTTTAGGTATTATTGTAGGAGCACTATTCTACGGCAACGATAACGTAACGACGTATCTTCAGCCATTAGGTACAATTTTCATGAACATGATCAAAATGATCGTGGTACCAATTATCATTTCAACTTTAATTTTAGGTGTAGCTGGAACAGGTGATATGAAAAAACTTGGTAAACTTGGTCTTAAAACGATTATTTACTTTGAAATTATCACAACTGTAGCAATTGTTATTGGTTTATTAGCAGCTAACATTACACAACCAGGTGTAGGCGTTGACATGTCACACTTATCTAAAGGTGATATTTCTCAATACCAAAGTACAACTGAAGAAGTTTCACATGGTGGTTTTGCAGATACGATCATTGGTATCGTTCCAACAAATATCATTGCAGCAATGGCTAGCGGTAATATGCTTGCTATCATCTTCTTCTCAGTATTATTTGGTTTAGGTGTAGCAGCAATTGGTGAACGAGGAAAACCAGTTCTTGCGTTCTTCTCAGGCGTTGCCGATGCAATGTTCTGGGTAACAAACACAATTATGAAATTCGCTCCAATCGGTGTATTTGCACTGATTGCTGTAACTGTATCAACATTCGGAATTAAATCACTTATCCCATTATCAAAATTAGCGATACTGGTATATGTAGCGATGATTTTCTTCATCTTTGTTGTTTTAGGTATTGTAGCGAAAATTTACAAAATTAGTATCATTAAACTAATTAAAGTGTTAAAAGAAGAATTAATTTTAGCATTCTCAACTTCTAGTTCTGAAACAGTATTACCACGTGTAATGAAAAAAATGGAAGACCTTGGGGCACCAAAAGATGTCGTATCATTTGTTATTCCAACAGGATATTCATTTAACTTAGATGGTTCGACATTGTATCAATCAATCGCCGCTATCTTTATTGCACAAATGTACGGAATTGATTTATCGTTAACTCAACAAATTACATTAGTACTAACATTAATGATTACTTCTAAAGGTATTGCCGGTGTACCAGGCGTATCATTCGTAGTATTATTATCAACACTTGGTACTGTAGGTATTCCTGTTGAAGGATTAGCGTTCATTCTAGGAATTGACCGTATTCTTGATATGGGTCGTACAGTAGTAAATGTTATCGGTAACTCATTAGCATCATTAGTAATGGCTCGTTCAGAAGGTCGTTTAGATCAAGAGAAGTATGATAAGTACTTTGAAAATGAGCAACAGCCTGTAAAAGCGTAAAAAATTTATAATTCACACATAGCAAAAGTCTGGGTCGCATGTAAATATGTGATTCAGACTTTTTATTTATAAAAATTTTCAACATATGGTTTTACGAAAATTTAGCAGTATTCATTTATGCCCATTAAATATTCGTTATTTTACTGACCAATCGAAACTTTTAATCTATCTATTTCGTTTACTATAGAGTAGTATACCCATCTTTCAAATCCTTGTTGAATGCGAATTCAACAAGGATTTTTTACTAACGTATAGGTATTTCTATAGACTAATTTAATGGTTGGATAAAAATATTTAAGTCATATTTTCTACCTATTCTCAAGAAATTCGTATATCATAGAATACGCAACAAAAAACAATTTAAGTTAATAAGCTAAAACATTTAAAAGCTAATATATAGAGTTTGAGTTTAGATTTGCAAGCATCAGTGTATTCATTGTGCTAAATCAGTTGATGAATCATTATTTTCACCAATAAAATGGAGGATTTTAAATGAATATATGGCAGGAAATATATAGTGCAGATGAGTATGTTTATGGGGTTCAACCCAATGAGTTTCTACTAGAGCACTATGAATTATTTAAGGGAAGTAAAAAGTTAGCTACCTTTGCTGAAGGAGAAGGACGAAATGCCGTATTTCTTTCGACAAAGGGCTATATGCTAACTAATTTTGACTATGCACAGCATGGATTGGATAAATCAAGAAAGCTTGCTTCAATCAATCATGTACATGTGGCAAGTCGTTTAGTTGATTTGACAAAGGATGACACACCTGTAAATGAATTTGATGGTGCCGTTATGATATTTGGTCATTTTCCTAAAAAATATCAAAAGCTCGTATTTGATAAAATAATAGCTTCAGTGAAAGCTGGCGGTTATATTTTAATGGAATTATATAGCGAGGAACAAGTGAATTATGCGAGTGGCGGTCCTAAAGATAGAGATATGCTATTTAATTCAAATGACATTCAAAAATGGTGTTCACCTTTTAAAATGGTTCATTTTTCTGTAGGTGAAGTAGAACGTCATGAGGGCATCCGTCATAACGGAAAATCGCATGTTATTCAATTTATTATAAAAAAATAAAGATGTATTAAAGAAATGGAAGCGTGTATTTTGGCAACTGTTGTGGAAAAAATACGGTAAATTAAATAATTTAGTTAATAATGCACATAGTTCAAAACAAGTTCCTCTAGCTGAATTAAAAAATAACGGCGCACAAAAGCAAACAGTATTAGGTGAAAAATTGGGAAGTACTCCTGGTACAATGACTAATATTGCAAATAAATTAGTTAAACAAGGCTATGCGAAATGACTATATAATGAAAATGAACGTCGGAATGTATTAATGGAAATTCTTCCTCTAGGTGAAGAAGTATTGAAAGCTGCACATAAACGAAATGAAAAAAATTTTTTTAGAGATTAACGTTTAAAAACGCTAATCTCTTTTTTGTGTAGAAAAAATTCTATAAAAAAGCGAATTTACTTTTGAATGTTTTTAAATGGCTATATAACAGTATTTCGCTACATAAATTGACTATACTAACTATAATATTTAATTGAAAATTGAGAATTTACAGAAAATTAATGTAGACGAAATGGAAATCATGATTTAAAATGTGTAAGTAATAACATATTTTGGAATTCTTTATGAAATTGGGGTTCTACAATTTGTGAAAAAACGATGAGTCGAGGGGGATTTTTATATGAATAAAAAATTGAAAAAGTATGGTTCGGTTTTTTTAGCTTCATCAATTGTAGTAGCTTCATTAGCAGGATGTGGATCGAAGGATGAATCAGGTGGTTCTACTGGTGGAGATTCAAAAGAAATCAAAATTGGGATGAACTTAGAATTGTCTGGTGCGGTAGCATCTTACGGGACGGGGATTGAAAAAGGGGCACAATTAGCAATCGATGAAATTAATGAAGATGGTGGCATTGATGGTAAGAAAATTAAAGTAGTAAAAGTTGATAATAAATCAGATGCAGCAGAAGCAACAGCTGCTTCAATTAAATTAGCAACGAAGGATAAGGTAGTGGCTCAGATTGGTTCGGCTACATCAGGGAATACAATTGCTTCTGTACAGGTAGCAAATCAAAATAAAATGCCGATTATTGGACCTTCAGCTACATCAGAAGCAGTAACAGTTGATGCAAAATCAGGAAAAGTAAATGACTATGCATTCCGCACTTGCTTCATCGATCCATTCCAAGGGAAAATTGCAGCAAACTTTGCGACAGATACGCTAAAAGCTAAAAAGGTAGCTATTTTTGCGGATAGTTCAAGCGATTATGCAAAAGGATTAGCGAAATCATTTAAAGAAACGATTGAAGCCGCTGGTGGAGAAGTAGTAGCTGAAGAAGCTTATGTAGCGAAAGATACAGATTTCAAATCAACGCTTACTCGTTTAAAATCAAAAAATCCTGATTTCATTTATATTCCTGGATACTATGAAGAAGTAGGATTAATTGTTAAGCAAGCGCGTAATGTTGGTATTGAAGCACCTTTAATGGGTGGCGATGGCTGGGATTCACCAAAATTGGTTGAGTTAGCTGGAGCGGATGCGTTAAATAAAACGTACTTTACAAATCATTACTCAGCACAAGATCCAGATGAAAAAATCCAAAGCTTTGTTGATGCATTCAAAGGTGCCAATGGTGATAAGACACCAGATGCATTCAATGCACTTGGATACGATACGGTTTACTGGTTGAAAGATGCAATTGAACGCGCAGGTTCTTCTAAAGGTGAAGATATTCAAAAAGCTTTAGCTGATACAAAAGACTTGGCATTAGTTACTGGTAACTTCTCATTAGATGAAAATCATCATCCAGTTAAAACGGCAACAGTACTTGAATTCAAAGATGGTGAGCAAGTATTTAATAGTAAAGTTAATCCTTAATGGTTGAAAGAAAAAGGGGTTGTTCCAAAAGTAATTCCAGTTCTTTATTGAGGTTTACGGTTAGTAGGAGAAGTTATTCTTCTACTAACATACTCAATAACTCTGGTAATGCCTCTTTTGGAATAGCTTTTTTTATTGCTTTATAGACAAGGAGAGGTGCAAATGGAGTGGTTACAACAGTTAGTCAATGGTATTTCTCTTGGGAGTATCTATGCATTAATTGCACTTGGATACACAATGGTATACGGCATTATTAAACTAATTAACTTTGCACATGGCGATGTATTTATGATTGGTGCTTTCGTTGGTTTTTATGCGATTTCATCATGGGGATTAGGTTTTTTCCCAGCATTGATTATTGCAATGATTATTTGTGCAATTTTAGGCGTAGTAATTGAAAGATTAGCTTATAAACGTTTAAGAAATGCTACTAGAATAGCAGCCCTTATTACGGCTATTGGTGTGTCATTATTAATAGAAAACTTAGTGATTTATATTAGAGGTCCGCAATTAGAGTCGTATCCAGATGGATTAGTAGCGAATACAAAGGTTAATATTTTCGGGGCAGATATTAGTTCGCAATCTTTATTAATTTTAGCTGTTTCACTGTCATTAATGGTGATTTTACAATTTGTTGTACATAAAACGAAAATTGGTAAGGCGATGCGTGCCGTATCTCATGATGCAGACGCTGCTAAATTGATGGGAATAAATGTAGATAATACAATTTCAGCGACATTTGCTATTGGTTCTGCATTGGCTGGCGCAGCAGGCGTTATCTTCGGTTTATACTACACAAAAATTGACCCTTTAATGGGTGTAATTCCAGGCGTTAAAGCCTTCATAGCAGCTGTATTAGGTGGGATTGGTAGTATTCCTGGTGCTATGACAGGCGGTATGCTATTAGGTGTTGTGGAAACAGTAGTAAGTGCATTAGGTTTCTCTGTATGGAGAGATGCGGCTGCATTTGTTATTTTAATTATTATTTTAATCTTTAGACCAGCGGGTATTTTCGGTAAAAATACACGCGAGAAAGTGTAGGTGACGAGCTTATGAAAAAGTCTAAAGTATTTTGGCTCTACTTAGGAATTGCACTTGTAATTTATGCGATTGTGCAGTTTTTAATTGGTAGCGGTCAAATGGACATGTACTATTCAAACTTATTAATTACAATTATGATCAATATTATTTTAGCTGTGAGCTTACATTTAGTTATCGGAATTACAGGACAGTTCTCAATTGGTCATGCAGGATTTTTAGCTGTGGGTGCTTATATATCAGCAATTTGCACAATGAGTTTTAACCTACCATTCATTATTTCGTTGTTGGTGGGCGGTATAGTAGCGGCAATAATGGGCTTCTTGATTGGTATGCCAACATTGCGCTTACGTGGTGATTACTTAGCTATTGCCACACTAGGCTTTGCTGAAATTATCCGTATTGTATTCCAAAACTGGAATTATGTCGGTGGAGCATCTGGTATGCAAATTACACAAATGACTACTTGGACCTATGCATTCTTTGCAGCGTTAGTGACAATTATCGTCATAGCCAATTTTACAAATTCTCGTCATGGACGTGCATGTGTTGCTGTACGCGAAGATGAAATTGCTGCAGATTCTATGGGGATTAACACGACGTACTATAAAGTTTTAGCGTTTGTCATTGGGGCATTTTTTGCAGGGATTGCAGGCGGATTATTTTCACATAATTTCTATATCATTTTACCAACGCAATTTAATTTCTTGAAATCATTTGATATTTTAATCTATGTCGTATTAGGTGGATTAGGTAGTATGTCTGGAGCGATTATCGCGGCTGTACTTCTAACGGTTATTTCGCTTTATCTTCAAGACTTCCCAGAAACACGTATGATTATTTACAGCTTAGTATTAATCATTGTTATGTTATACCGTCCATCAGGCTTAATGGGAACGAGAGAGATTACAGATATCTTTAAATTTAAAAAACGTAGCAAAGGGGGAAAAGTAAATGACTAACCCTTTACTAAAAGTAGACAATGTAGGTATTCAATTTGGTGGTTTAAAAGCCGTGTCAGGATTGAATATGGAGTTGAATCAAGGGGAACTAATTGGATTGATTGGGCCGAATGGAGCAGGGAAAACAACGAGTTTTAATATGTTAACAGGAGTGTATAAACCAACTGAAGGTACGATTGCTTTTGATGGAAAGGATTTAAAAAAACTATCGCCGTATCAAGTGACACAGAGTGGTGTGAGCCGTACGTTCCAAAATATTCGTTTGTTTAAAGAACTGTCTGTTCTAGACAATGTGAAAGTTGCCAATCATACATTAGCTAAACATAATCTTCTTAGCTCAATTGTTAGACTTCCAACACATTTTAAAGGCGAAGCGAAGATGGAGGAAGAATCCATTGAGTTTTTAAAAATCTTTGGCCTAGATAAATATAAAGATGAACTATCGAAAAATTTGCCTTACGGAATGCAAAGAAGATTAGAAATTGCACGTGCATTAGCTGCAGGACCTAAGTTACTTTTACTAGATGAACCTGCTGCAGGCATGAATCCACAAGAAACAACAGCTTTAATGGATTTAATCGCTTTAATACGTGAAAAATTTGATTTGACAATTCTTTTAATCGAACATGATATGGGATTAGTTATGGGGATTTGTGAACGTATTTATGTATTGGATCATGGGAAGTTAATTGCAGATGGAACGCCAGAAGAAGTACGTAATAATCCAAAGGTAATTGAAGCGTACTTAGGCGAGGAGGTCGTGGAATAATGCTAAAAGTCGATAATATCAATGTATTCTACGGAAATATTCAAGCATTAAAAGGAGTCTCACTTGAAGTAAATGAGGGAGAAATTGTTACTTTAATTGGTGCAAATGGAGCAGGGAAAAGTACATTATTAAAAACGTTATCAGGTCTGCTAAAACCAAAACAAGGAAGCATCGAATATTTAGGGGCATCTATTACGAAAAAAGCAGCACAATCAATTGTTAAAGCTGGAATTTCACATGTGCCAGAGGGACGACGCGTATTTTCAAATATGACAGTTGAAGAAAATTTAGATTTAGGGGCATATTTAAGAAATGACCGTCCTGGCATTGCTAAGGATATGCAACGTGTATTTGAACTGTTTCCTATTTTACTCGAGCGTCGTAAGCAATCTGCTGGTACTTTATCAGGTGGCGAACAACAAATGTTAGCAATGGGACGTGCTATAATGGCGAAACCTAAGTTGCTATTAATGGATGAACCATCAATGGGGCTAGCTCCTCTAATGGTTAAAACAATCTTTGAAATCATTAAAGAAATCAATGATGCAGGAACAACTATTTTGCTGGTTGAGCAAAATGCACATATGGCATTATCGATTGCAGATCGTGCCTATGTTATTGAAACAGGGAAAGTTGTTATCTCAGGTGATGCCAAAGAGTTACAAGCTTCTGATGAAGTAAAAGCAGCTTATCTAGGTGGTATGTAATTTTTAAAAAATGTTTTAAAAAATGGTGAATCACAGCATGACGTGATTCGCCATTTTTAGGTGTGAAAATTCGTTTTTTGTAGAAAGACTCTACTTACCAAATGATTTTTTCTGGATAATCAAACTCTAATACAACTGTATGTAGAGCAGTGTTCGTACTTTTGGAAAGTGCTTTTAATCTATGTTTGAACAGCATATATTCCCTATTTTCATCATAAAGACTACGCAAAATTTTAGCTAAGTAGTCTATTCGCTTTTCATTAGAAAAGGAAAGGTATTTTATATTGAGCAAATCAATATATTGTAGAGGGTAGTTGTTTAATTTCATCGAGATTTTAAATAGATCTTCTTCTAGTTTTAAACGCTCCTTTGGCCCAATGATTAAATTTATACACTGATAGATCGTTGATTGGAATTTTTGAAGCGTTAATACATGTGGTAATAATTTTCTTTTATCATCTATTTTATAAGATTCCTCAATTAAATGATGTAAACAGATTAAATTAAAATATATTTCAGGCCAAAATTCCTCTGTGGAAAAATAAATGTTTTGAGAAGGAAAGTTAGTATCGAAGTTGGTTTTTATCGTTTCATTTATACCATTATATGTGGTCTCAATACTTGATTCTCCTGCGATTGTATGAACTAATCGGTTACAGAAACGATGCAGTGAAGCAATTGGGCTAACGAAATTTTCATGTGTGAAAATATGCGTAGATATTAATTTCTCAATGGCCTGTTTGAGTTCTTCAAAATCCCAATAGTCCCCACTGATTCGAATTCCCACTAGATTTTCCGTATTAGAAAGAACTAACATCCTATACCTCCTTTTTAAAAATAGTCATATGGTTTATGCATACCCTCTTTAGGGGTAAAAAATGTAGAGACACAAAAAATGATTTTTTAATAGATATTAGTTGATAAAAAACTCATTTTAAGAGAAAATGTTTCTTGAAGATGCACAAAAAAACTATTTGTAAACGTTTTCTTTGTTGTGTATTGAATAATTATTAGGAGGAATTCTACATGATTTATGCAAATCCAAATACAGATGGTTCTGTTGTTCAGTTCAAACCTCAATATGAAAACTTCATTGGTGGGGAATGGGTACCACCAGTTAAAGGTGTTTATTTTGATAATAAAACACCAATTACAGGTCAAGTATTTACAAAAGCACCTAAATCTTCAGCGGAAGATATTGAGTTAGCATTGGATGCGGCACATAAAGCAAAAGATGCGTGGGGTAAAACCTCAGCAGCAGATCGCGCAAAAGTTTTAAATGCGATTGCAGATCGTATTGAAGAAAATTTGGAATCAATTGCGGTTGCAGAATCATGGGACAATGGGAAAGCTGTTCGTGAAACATTGAATGCAGATATTCCTTTAGCTGCAGATCATTTCCGCTATTTTGCAAGTGCAATTCGTATGCAAGAAGGTAGTTCAACGGAAATTAATGGCGATACAGTGGCATACCATTTCCACGAGCCTCTTGGTGTAGTAGGACAAATTATTCCTTGGAACTTCCCTATTTTAATGGCGACATGGAAGTTAGCTCCAGCATTAGCTGCTGGTAACTGTGTGGTTTTAAAACCTGCAGAGCAAACGCCTGCCTCTATTCTCTACTTGATGGAATTAATTCAAGATATCGTGCCACCAGGTGTAATCAATATCGTAAATGGCTTCGGTGCAGAAGTAGGGAAAGCATTAGCGACAAATAAACGTATTGCTAAAATTGCATTTACTGGTTCAACTGCAGTAGGTCGCCTAATTATGCAATACGCTACAGAAAATATTATTCCAGTTACTTTAGAGTTAGGTGGTAAATCACCAAACGTATTCTTCGCAGACGTTGCGGATAAAGATGACGATTATTTCGATAAAGCAGTAGAA
Source organism: Candidatus Kurthia equi (assembly GCA_018065935.1). Classification (GTDB taxonomy): domain Bacteria; phylum Bacillota; class Bacilli; order Bacillales_A; family Planococcaceae; genus Kurthia; species Kurthia equi. The sequence goes on along the minus strand of JAGHSJ010000069.1, from coordinate 2,653 downwards.
GGATTTGTAATGTTCGCCTTGAACTCGGGCGAAATTTGTACTTGTCCATCGCGTGCGTTAATTCATGAATCTATTTATGATAAATTCATGGAAAAAGCAATTGAACGCGTAAAAGCGATTAAGATGGGTAACCCTTTAGATACAGAAACAATGATGGGTTCTCAAAACTCAAATGAACAACATCAGAAAATTTTATCTTACCTACAAATTGGTAAAGATGAAGGAGCAGAAGTAGTTGTTGGTGGTGAGCCGATTACATTAGATGGTGATTTAGCAGATGGATTCTATATCCAACCAACTATTTTTAAAGGTCACAATAAAATGCGTATCTTCCAAGAAGAAATTTTTGGACCTGTACTATCTGTTACAACATTTAAAGATTTTGATGAAGCCATTGAAATTGCAAATGATACAGAGTACGGTTTAGGTGCAGGTGTGTGGTCACGTTCAGGCGATACGGCTTACAAAGCAGGGCGTGCTATCCAAGCGGGTCGTGTTTGGACAAATACGTATCATCAATATCCAGCGGGAGCTGCATTTGGTGGATACAAATTATCTGGTATCGGTCGTGAAAATCACCGCATGATGTTAGATCATTACCAACAAACTAAGAACTTATTAGTTAGCTACGCGGAGAAAAAACAAGGCTTCTTCTAAACCGAAAAGGAGTGATAATGTATGGTGAAGCGTGTAGACGTCACACCAGAAGCATTACAGCTTATACGATTTTTGAAGGAAAAGCATGGACCAATTATGTTCCATCAATCCGGCGGTTGCTGTGAAGGCTCAGCAGCCATGTGCTACGGGCAGGGAGATTTCACAGTGGGTAGCGTGGATGTTCTATTGGAGACACTTGATGGAGATGTTCCATTCTATATGCATGAAGCGCTGTATAATTATAGTAAGCACACGCAAATTGTTTTGGATGCGATTGATGGTTTTGGAAGTGGATTTTCATTAGAAAGTCTTGAAGGAAAAAGCTTTTTATCTAGAAGTCGTATGTTTACGGATGAAGAATATGCTGAAGTAAAACAATTATTATAAAACTAGCTGCGAACTTGTTTATTCAAACAGGTTCGCAGCTTTTTATTTTAAAAATATGATATTAGGGTATGGATTTAAAGAGCATTTTGAGGAAGAAGTGGCCAATTAGGCGTATGATAAAATTAAGAGAAATGAAGGAGGTAGTTTGTATGATTAAAACAAATTTATGGATTGATGGACAGTGGGTAGAAACAGCAACTTATGATGATTTGCTTGCACCTTTCGATGGTGAGAAGATTGGTGAAATTGCACGAGCTACACCTGAACAAGTAGCAAAAGCAATAAACGGTGCACATACAGCCTATAAAAAATTTAAAACAGTTTCTGCATATGACCGTTCGAAAATTTTATATCGTGTATCGGAAATTATGGAACAACGTAAAGAAGAGTTAGTAAAAATTCTAGCACTTGAAGCTGGTAAACCAATGAAGGCGGCTCGTGGAGAATTAGACCGTACAATTGCTACATATTTATTTGCTGCGGAAGAAGCGAAGCGTTTACATGGAGAAACCGTGCCAATGGATGCTGCTCCGGGTGCATCTGGAAGAATTGGTTGGACAAAACGCATTTCTTTAGGCGTTGTATCAGCCATTACACCTTTCAATTTCCCATTTAATTTAGTGGCGCATAAATTAGGACCAGCCTTTGCAGTAGGGAATGCGGTTGTTTTAAAACCAGCATCTCAAACACCTATCAGTAGTATTATAATGGCAGAAATTTTTAAAGAAGCGGGATTGCCAGATGGTATGTTACAAATTGTCACTGGCGGTGGTGGCGAGTTAAGCGATGCACTTGTAACAGATCCACTTGTTAAAAAAGTAACATTTACAGGTAGCAGTGCTGTCGGAATGAAAATTAAGGAGCGTATTGGTCTACGTAAAATCACACTTGAGTTAGGCTCGAATGCAGGATTAATTATTGAGCCAAGTGCGCCCGTCGAGAAAATTGTGAAGCGCTGTGTTGACGGTGCTTTTGGTTTTGCAGGGCAAGTATGTATTTCCCTTCAACGTATTTATGTTCACGCATCTATTTATGAACAGTTTACAAAAGCGTTCGTAAATGAAACGGAAAAATTAGTAGTTGGTAGTCCATTAAGTGAAGATACCGATGTGAGTGCAATGATTAATCCAAATGAAGTAACGCGTATCAAGGAATGGATTGATGAAGCTATTTCAGAAGGAGCGGTTGTTGAAACAGGAGCGGTATTTACAAAACGCACATTAAAACCGACTGTTATGAGCCATGTTTCACCAACAATGAAAATTGTTTGCCAAGAAACCTTTGCACCAATTGTTTCGATTGTACCGTATGAAAATTTAGATGAAGCTATTGGCTATGTGAATGATTCTGACCTAGGTTTAAATGCAGGTATTTTCACATTGAATATTGAAGATGCCTTACATGCAGCAGATGAATTAGAAGCAGGCGCAGTCATTATTAATGATATTCCTACATTCCGTACGGACAATATGCCATATGGCGGTGTGAAAATGAGTGGTTATGGACGTGAAGGTATTAAATATGCAGTCGAAGAAATGTCAGATTTGAAATTCATTACAATCAAAACAAAATTATAACTGTTACTTTTATAATTATATTTATTGATAAC
>JAGHSJ010000399.1 GCA_018065935.1 Candidatus Kurthia equi | reverse complement strand
CCACGTTCGGTAATCAATTTAACAGCTTCATCTTTAAATTCTGGGGTATATCGTTGTCCACTCATAATGTTCTCTCCTATGCAAAAAGAATAGACGAAATTTGTCTAGGAGAGTGGTGGCAGTCCATTATCTAACTAAAGAGTGTCTACAAAATCGGTGGCTATTCAGTTAAGTCAAAACACAGAGCATGTAAATTATTTGATTGAAACGCATAGTGAACATTTGATCTTACGACTCAGAAAACGTATTAGACAAAACACCGATAATGAAGTTCCAGTAGGTCTAAAAGCATTCAGTCATAATGAGGTAATCATTAACTATTTAGAACCTTCGAAAGATGGTGTGAAAGTTAGACGAATCCGTATGGATGAAGATGGCGAGTTTAGAGAACCCTGGCCAAATGGCTTCTTTCATGAAAGACTGGATGAGGCTCTGTAATGATTTACGAATATGCTTTAGATCCAAAAGTTGTGATCCAATGGTTAGAGAATGAAAAATATTTAAATTGGCTGAAAAGTATAAATGGTATTGGTATTGGTACGCCACGCTTTATAAGTACATTTCCAAATCAAAAAAAACGTAAATTTATTAAAGGACTAGTTAAACTAAAAGAGGGTATTAGTGATCAAAAAGTTCTGGAACGTTTAGATCGGTTTTGTGAATATTTAGATAAAGCAGGCATGCTTGAACGTCTTGGAGAATCAGCTCAAATTGCTACTAATGAATGGGATGAAAGGGTTATACATGAACATAATTTAAATCCTTTTAAAGCTATTGTTACTCAGAATGAGCTTACAGTCATAGATTGGTTACCACCAGATGATATTTTTTTTTCGAATCTTTGGAATGTACCTTCACAAGTAAGTTTCAATAGAACTCATGATGATTTTATAAAAATAATTTCTCAATATATTATTTCTAGCTCAAAAGATTTAATTATTATTGATGCTTATTGTTGGAAGGAAAATGCAATAAACGTAATAAAAAGTCTTTTAAACTTATTTGAACATAAAAACTATCCCTCATATCCTTCCGTGAAAATTTTTTATAAAGAAAATAGACAGGATAGTTCTCCAAGCCCTGAATATATTAAAAATAAACTGCGATTAGGCTTGAATAATATTGCGAAGACTTTAGAAATAACTATCTGTCAAATTAAGGAAACTGATCAAAGTGATGCTTTCCATAATCGTTATATCTTAAATGAGTTAGGCGGAATTCAGTTAGGACATGGATTAGATTTATCAGGAAAAGAACACCACACAGATGAAGCTATATTATTAGCGAAAGATGTCTATATGAAGCGATGGGAACAGTTTTATTATCCAGATCAATTTGAAATTTTAAATGAAGTTAAATTTGTGGGTTAATTAATATGGCTATTGATAAAAGCTTTTGGTTTGTTATTCAAGATAAAAAACTGGGAGAAATAAAAAAATATCCGTGGTTACGCAGGGTAAAAGACCAAGGCTATAAAACAGCATTTTGGATTCACAATTCTAGTGATGAAGTTGGTAAGCTCATGAAGAATGCAATTGCAGTTGAAAACATGGAGGATCTTATTAGAGAGGTTTTTCTTAACAAACGATATGTATGGTTAAATACGGATGAATCTAAAAATAAACAAGGCTTATTTGTATTGAACGGTGATAACTTTATTAGTTGGGGTGCTGAACCAAAGTATGAAGCTTTAATCAGAAGCTATCTCTAATTTCGTATTCAAAGTTTTAAGGTTTTTTTTAACAGCTTAATTTTTGAAAGACTAACGTTTGGAAGTCATAGTTTTTAAAGTAAATCTGACCTACTTAATCAGTAAAGCATAGGTTTAATATCAATATTAAACCTATGATAAAAAAATTATTTTTGATGAATTTTATTACATAGTTCAATCCAGCCATTCCAATATTGATTCTTATGGTAGAAGCTTTCATCCCATATATCTTCCCACCATGGTGTATAAGTAGTGAGTACACAAAGAGGATGGCTTTGACCAGATAATAATTGTTCGAAATTTTCACGTTTTAATACAAAGCTTTTTATCTTTTTCTTTAATGAAGCTAGTTCGTGGTTTTTACTGATCAGCTTTAAGCAATTGGCAAAGTCCTGAAGATTTTTAAATTTTTGCCCATCAATTTTATAATCTAATGAGATGTTTTTAATAAGAAAAGTTTCGAATCTATTAAATTCATAAATTTTCACTATGTAAAGATCATCAGGAGTATCTTGCTGACCTATTAAAAAAATCTTTAAGGGCTCACCATATAATTGATGAGATTTATTAAACCATGCAATGGCTTCAGTTGGATTTACTGGAAAAATGTCTTCTACAACAGTAAATGGCTTACTTAAACCATGAAATAACCAATCAATATCACAATTAAAAAGCTGAGCAACTTTTCGTAATTGAGAGAAAGAAGGTTCCAACTTTGCTTTAAACCAAAGATCTACATGCTCTACATATTCTTCTTCAATTTTTAGTGCAATTACCGAACTTGAGAGATCTTTATCAAACTGGCTAAAAATATTCTTTAAAAAGTTTAAGCGATCAGCAACTTCTAGTTTACGAGCTGAATGAATATTTTTACTCACTAATTCTTCAATTGCTTTTAGAACTGTATTTAGAGAGTTGATATCCACATCAAAAGAGTCTTGTAAACGCGCAACGATATCGGCGTTCATAGATCGATTTTTTTCTTGAGCTGATTGCTCTATTTTTTCTTTCAAATCTACAGGGAGTCGTAGCTTGTACTGAGGATCTTTTTGAAGAAAGCTCATATGATTTCATTAGTTAATAGATATTTTGTAGGTTATTGACATTTACAATAAAACTCAATATGGTACCTAGTAGGTACCTTTTATTGGGGTTGTGGTAATGAACGATTTTGTTGCGGTAAGAAAAGGGCGTATTGGTACAGAACTCCAAAATATTATGGAGTGGCCAACTTTTGATGAGGGTGCCTTAGAACAAAATACATATCTTGAGTATATCAACAGAAAAAAAGGTATAGATATGTATGTAAGAGGGCATGATGCTGTTGCTATAAAAAAAGAAACAGGTTTTTCAGAAAAATATATATACAGACTTATTACCGAGAGGTGTTTAGCAACACATTCAGATGGACGTATTTACGGTTGGCGAGGATTGATTCCTCGTATAAATATTAATGGATATACCCGAAAACATAAGGTATCAGCAAATCCCTTTGGATATGGATGCAGTGGTGCTTTAGATTCTTTATTTGTCAGATACCCTGATCTTAAAAAGTCTTTTAATAAGAGAATTTTAAACAGTAGGGGGCAAAAAAAACTTGATTATATAAATCAATCAAGTAAAGCATTATGGCTTTGGTTTTTGAAAGAACTAAGAGAGTTGGAGCTAGAGATTAAACAAGAATGGCCGTTTAATACGGATAAACTTGGCTATGTCACAATTACTAAGTACATTAAAAAAGTATTTGAAGAAAACCCTGAACAAGCAGTAAAAGTGTTTGGACAAAAAAGTAGTCAAAAAATTACAACGGGAGATGGAAGTGACCGACCAATTACTGCACCCTTATCAAGAGTTGAAATGGATGCACACTTATTAGATGGTCATTTTTGCATTTTAGTTCCTGACTTTTCTGGCGGTTTTACTGAAAAAATTATTCACAGAATTTGGGTAATTGTACTTATTGATGTTTATACAAGGGTGGTTTTAGGTTATCACCTATCTTTAGGTAAAGAAGTTAATAAATTTGATGTATTAAAAGCTATCAGAAATTCAGTTAAAAAATATCAGCCTGGTAAAAATTTTTCAGGTATCAAATATTGTGAAGAACCTAGTTTTCCTTCAATGCTATCTGATAAATATATCGGTTTGTGTTGGGATGAGACTTGTGTTGATGGTGCATTAGCTGAAAATTGTACTTATATTGAGCACATCATAAATAATGTAATTGGATCGAAATTAATCTCTCCAGTATCAAAAACTAATAATTATTCTAAGCGCAGAAACAAAGATGACAGACCAAATATTGAAGCTTTTTTTAGAAACCTATCTACTTATGGGTTTCAGCAATTAAGTAATACTAGTGGTAAAGATTGTAAATCCAAATCAAAAGGCAAAGATCCTCAAAAAATTGCCGTCGAATCTAGATTCCAACTAGAATATGCTGAAGAGTTGCTAGGGGCAATGATTGCTGAGTATAACAATACTCCTCATTCCAGCTTAGGATATAGGTCTCCTTTAGAATATTTTGAATTTACAATACGAAAAAAAGAAAATCTCAGACACGTAGATCAAGAGAAAATTGGTATTTTGTTTAGCTACCGGAAGAAATGTTATGTCAAAGGCGATCTTAAACAGGGTAGAAGACCATACGTAAATTTCGAAGGAGCAAGATATTCCAGTGAAATACTAGGGCAAAGATTTGATTTGATAGGTAGCTATATTTGGATTTCAAATCATTTACCTGATGATGCACGAGTTGTAATGGCATCTACAGAAAATGGTGACTCTTTAGGAATATTACGAGCTGCTATGCCATGGCATAAGCATCCCCATAGCTTAACAGTGCGCAAACACATCAATTCAGCAATTAACAAAAAACTTATTCACGTTTATGAAAATAAAGATGCTGTAACTGCATTTATGGAGTTTGCAGTAACACACAAAACGCTACCCACACATCCAGCTTACTTAGAACTACAGAGGATATTAGTAAATGAGGATGCTGATCCTACCAATTCATCACTTAATAATGAATACTCGATCAATCCCTTAGATAATTCTGAAAATCGATATCAAGAAAATAAGTCTCAATTGAGCTTATCCAATGTTGAGCCAGCTGTTAAATCATCTGGAACAATTACTAAGACATATAATTTAGCAAATTTACCAGCTAGAAGAAAAATAGTGCAGGGGTGATATATGAATCATAAAGTTGATTTTAATCATCCTATATTTACTCAGAAATATACAATTTACACTCCACCTATGGATGAAATGATTTCTATAATTGGAGATTGGATAGAGCAAAGACTGAGCGGAGGGTATTTATATGGACCATCTAGATTTGGTAAAACTCGCAGTGTAAGAGATTATTTGATTAGTGAATTATCACAACGCTTTGGGCAGGATGTTCCGTTGGTATTATGGAGTCGCAAAGATTCGTTAATGAGTGAAGGAGAGTTCTGGAACGAAATACTAAAAGCATCAAAGTATGAATTTTATGATATCAAAAAACCTAAAACAAAAATTGTTGCAAGAAATTTAGTGGAAGAAAGATTCAAAACACTAGCTGATTTTGCTCATAGTAATTACGCGATTCTTTTAATCGATGAAGCTCAAGAAATCACACTTAAAGAATGGAAATGGTTATTGGGCCTACAAAATAATTTGGACATAAGTGGTTATAAATTAAGTGTTTTTTCTATAGCTTCGCACAATATCAATTATAAGCCGAATTATTTAGCGAGAACTGGTAATCCACATATCACAGCAAGATTTTTTACAGGTAATTATCGCTTTAAAGGTATTACATCTATACAGGAACTTGTTTTTATCCTTAGCTCATATGAAGAAGATTCTGAATGGCCGGCTGAAAGTGGAACTACATATTTAGAGTACTTTGCCCCAATAGGATATAAAAAAGGAAAACGTCTGATTAATTATGCTGAATTAATATTGGAAGGTTTTCAAAAATCATATCCCCAAAAATTTTATAAAAAGAATCAATTCGAAATACCTATGCAACATATAGCTTTATTGATCGAAAGAACACTTAAAGAGTTCACGAATGATAATGAAGATTGGGAAAAGCTGGAATCTTTAGAATATTGGTTAGATTCAATAAAATTGACTGGTTTTGAAAATCATATTTCAATGATTGCAGAAATACCAATTTAGGAGGACTTATGATTAAGAACTTCAGTAGCTATGATCCAAATTATCCGGCCTGTAATTGGGGTATTAAAATCTTGAGTGAAACTGAGTCATTCGAGAGCTTTGTAGCTAAATTTTGTTATTTAAATCAAATGAATATTAAAAAATTTTTAAGATTATGGGGGGAGTTTAATACTGATCGCAAAAAACTTGATATTTTTTTAAATAAAATCTCAGCAAATGATACTGATAGGAAAATTTTGTTTTCTTACATAACACCTATAT
>JAGHSJ010000446.1 GCA_018065935.1 Candidatus Kurthia equi | reverse complement strand
AAATTAAATTGATCTATTATAGATATAGGTAATTAAGTTTCCCTAAAATTTAGACAATAAAAAAGCCAGACAGGATGTCTGGCTTTTTTATGTTGGCTACTAGGTAGGTGGACCACCTCGAACAGGTTCTGTCGCATTAAGGATTAGATCAGCTACTATTGAGATTTTATAGGAGCTGAATATGCCAATTACCAACGCATTTAAACGATTGAACTACCCAACCGATGTAATTGCTCAATGAGTAAGATGGTATTTAGCTTATTCACTCAGTTTACGTAATTTAGAAGAAATGATGGCAGAACGTGGAATTCAGGTAGATCATTCAACCCTACATCGTTGGATTCTCAAAATTACACCCATTTTTAATAAAATCGCCCTTCGGTACAAGAAACCCGTGAATCAATTTTGGCATATGGACGAAACCTAGATCAAAATTAAAGGGAAATGGTATTACTTGTATCGAGCGATTGATTCAACAGAAAAGACCGTAGATTTCTTACTAACAAAACGTCGGGATATGCAGGCTGCACGTAGGTTCTTTAAAAATGCGATCAGCAAGCATGCCTGTCCAATTAAAGTGACAATAGATAAGAGCAGTGCCAATAAGAAAGCCATTGAAACTTTTAATGTAGGGTTTACTCGGTACAAGCCCGTTACGATTCGACAAAATAAATATATGAACAATCGAATTGAACAAGATCATCGTTTTATCAAAAAAAGAGTCCGACCAATGCTAGGATTTAAAGCATTTCGATCAGCTCAGATTATTTTATCCGGGATTGAGTTGATGCATATGATCCGAAAAGGGCAGTTTAACTTGTCAAAAGAATTCCAAAAAGCTTTAGGATTGCTTTGTCCAAAATTTGAATAAACGAGGTGTTTCAATCATTCTTTCGATTCGAATTCCTTAATGTGACAGAACCTTTTTTCAGCATACTTTTTGAAACACCACCGAATGACCAATTGGTTGTACGGTAGATTTTAGGTGAAGGCTTCTTCATCTGGAAATTATAGGGCTGAAGAAGCCTTCTAAGCTATGTTTGTGTAACAAAGTCATTAGAGACTAAAAAACTACCAACAAAGTAGGTTTTTTAGTTGATATTAAATCAAATTATTCTAAGCAGAAATCCTACCTGCATCTTCTTTAATTTTTTCATCTAATAACTGGTCCTCTTGATCTTGAAGTGCGTTACGATTTGCTACTAATAAGCTGATTTTCTCCGATACTTTTTCTAAGTAAGCCGGTAATTCAGCCTCAGTAATATAATGACCACTCAATTGATTTAATTTAGACCATCCTTCATTAAAACTAGCTTCAAAACTTTCACAAATCTTTGCTGAGGCAAGCCAACGTGCCATTTGAATGATAAAAAAGTTGTATGTGGTATCAATAATATCTTCAAGTAGTGCAGCCTTAATACGTGAAGACTTTCTTCCCAAAAAGTCCTCCAAATTTTCAATTTGATTTTCTGCAAGTCTGCGCGTTTCATGCATAAATGTAGCAAAATTTCTGAAGAAAAATGCCATTGAGTCAATAATAGCTTTGCATTGCTTTATTGCCTTTACGGAAATATTCAATGAAGTAATAGAGATATCCAAACTATTCTTTTCTAACTTATAGCTCTTAATCAGATATTTTAATTTCTCTAGTTCGGCATTATTTTCCCTTTTAATTTTATTAAGATCGGAGATCGATGATAATATTACATCTTGTTTTGCATAAAATTTACTTGCTGCATCTCTTTCATAACCTGATAACTTATTTAAGTCACCACGAATACCAGTAATAGTTGCATCTAATCTATCTATTTCAAAACGAATTGCTTTCTTTTTAGTTGCTAATTCTTTCAATTGTAGTTTAATTTCTTCTCGGCGTATATTTTTGCTTTCAATTTCAGCCTCTGCCTCAATTTCACCTGCTTCTAATTTACTTTTGATTTCCTTATCTTCGTCTTCAAGAGCCTCAATATCAGAATTGATTTCACTCTCATTCGCCTCTTGCTTTCTTTTTTCAGCTATTGCACTAGCTTCCCTTGCTTTTGCATCAGATTTACCTGCTGGCTCTGATGATCCCTGACCTTCTTGTGTGGTCGCTGTCTGGCTGCTTTTTGCACCTTGGATCATAGCCCCAACAATAGGGTTATAAATAGATACTGCAACTGGTACTAGTCCAGAAATACCACCAATAACAGCCCCCCAAATACCCATGGTAAAAGCACGATTTTCAGCTGTTTCTGCTTTTGCTTCCAAAGCAGCCGCTTGTTTTTTAAGATCATCTATTTCATCTGATATACTTTTAACAAGTGAATTATATTTTTTTTGATTAGCTTTATCTTTATCTATGGCTTTAAGCAAATCCGCTCTCTCATTAATTTCCTTAGCAAGTAAAGATTGTATTTTTTTTGAAGAGTTACCTGCTTGTTCTACTAATTGCTCATACTCATCTGAAACAGAATCAAGATCCGCAGCAACAGCTTTAGCATTTGCTTCAATCTTTTTAGTGAAAGGTACTAAATCTAATTCAAGAAAGTCTTTAAGTTCTTCAATTTTTTCTGGGTTCTGTTCAAATTGTTTTGGAGTATTATCTTCTAATACATCCACCCATTTTGGATAAATTCTCGATATTAATTCTTTGGTTGTCTTAGAAACATTTTTTGCATTTCCCATTTTGAATTTTGCATTTTTCTGTGCCTTCAGTAGAGAGCTTTGTATTTCATCCAGTCCAGCTCGCCCAGCGCCCATTTTTTGGGGGATTGTATTATATGTAATATAAATCAACTCAATCGCATTATCGGTATCTTGTTTTGCTAAAGTAAGATTATACTCACCCTCAATTTGTTTCACGTAATTACGAACCAAAGCACTATTTTCATCAGGCAACACAACTTGATCTTTGTTTAAAATTGCATTTACATTTTGATTAATTGCACTAGCTAATAGTGTTTGACTTGAACCAAATTCGATTACATTTTGACTTGACATTTGAATTTCCTTAAATAGCATGAATTTTTCATTCAGGCTAAATGATGCAGTTAATAGTTTGAAAAGCTAGTACAGCAGACAAAGGGTTTAAAATATATCCTCTAGGCAGTTTTTCAGATGGGATAAAGGATGTACTCAAACTTGAGTTCACAATTGGAGTATTGCTTCTTAAAACTGGCTTAATTGAAAACTGTTGATTACTGACTCATAATTATGAATCAATAAATTTAAAGGCTCTTTGCTATCTTCATATTTTTGGTTTAATTCCAAAAATAATGGGTACAAAACTATTGGGTTATAATTAAATTTGGATGTTTCCATTTGCATGTTTAATTTTCTAAAACTTTCTCCCAAATCAAGGAGTCTCATTGAAGTGATATTTAACTCCCGGATACTCTCCTTCGCTTTCACCATTTTAAGTTCAGCGTCTTTATGTTCTCTCCTATGATTGAGAATCATTTGATCCATATCATTGATTTTTCTTTTATTTAAATCAACATCCCTTAATGCAGTATGATATTGATCTTGCAAATCATTGTATTCATTCCTCAGTTTCAGATATTCATCCTTAAGCCTTTCTCCTTTTAAAGCCAAGTTAATACAATCATCTTTTGAAAACGGATTTAAAAATGAAAAAATATTATCGCTACAATTCTTTAACCTAACAACAAACTCATTATATTTTCTAGCTGTTTCATTGTGACTCTTTTCCAGATCATCTTTAATAGATTGCTTCTTTTTCAATTGTGCTCTTAAATTGGTTTGACTTTTAGTTAAATCATCCTTTGCCTGAAGTGACTTGCCAATTTCCAAATCATATTTCTGAACAGCCTTATTTAAAGTGTCAATTTGATTGGATAAATCATCCTCCAAATTAGCAATAACATCGAGCTTTTCCTTTAATTCAGAACTATTCTTTATAAATTTATTTTTTGATTTCTCAAATTCAACATTGTCAAAGCCAAAATTATTACTTTGCGACAATGCCAGAGTTTGTTTCGAGTCTGATTTTGCCGTGACAATTGGAGATAATAAGTAAAGAATAGAAAGAAATAAAAATGATAGAATCCGTTTATTCATCGACTATTTCCTTTAGAAATATAATTCTTTATATTTCTAAAG
>JAGHSJ010000207.1 GCA_018065935.1 Candidatus Kurthia equi | reverse complement strand
AAGAAGTAGAGAAGAGAGTGACGCTTCTAGATGCAAGACAATTATAACTTACTTACGTTATTAGCTTTCATATAAAATATGATAGTATAACATTACATTAAAAAATGGTCTGGTAGTTCAGCTGGTTAGAATGCCTGCCTGTCACGCAGGAGGTCGCGGGTTCGAGTCCCGTCCAGACCGCCATTTTTTATTTATGTAAACACAGCAGATGGTGCTGTGTTATTTTTTTTGTCAAAAAACGAAATCGTTCACTTTGAACTATTGAAGTGATTTAGATAGAATAGATAGATAAGTAATTTTGAGAGGGCGAAGACTATGACAGTTGAGATTCAAATACAGTCGATTGAAGAAACAAAACAACTTGCTGAGAAAATAGCCAATCTATTACAAGCACAAGATGCCATTACATTAGAAGGTGATTTAGGGGCGGGTAAAACTACGTTTACACAATTCTTAGCAAAAGGTCTAGGTATTAAACGGAATGTGAACAGTCCAACCTTTACAATTTTAAAACAGTATGAGGGCAGATTGCCTTTAAATCATTTAGATGTCTATCGTTTAGCTGATAGTGATGAAGATTTAGGGTGGGATGAATTATTCTATGGTGATGCGGTTTCAATCATAGAATGGGCTCACTTAATTGAACAGGATTTGCCGAAGGAGCGTTTGGGGATTACAATTAAACGTATTGATGAAAATTCTCGTCTATTTACATTAGTACCTATAGGTAAAAGATATGAGAATTTATGTGAGGAGATTGTAAAATGATTTGGCTAGGAATAGATACCGCTAACACACCTTTAGCTGTTGCACTTGTGAAAGATGGGCAAGTTGTTGCTGAAGAAGTGACAAATATAAAATTAAATCATTCGGGTGGTGCAATGCCAGCGATTGAAAGATTATTTACACGTACAAAACTTACACCAGCCGATTTAAATGCTATTGCTGTAAGTGAAGGGCCAGGTTCTTATACAGGGATTCGTATTGGTGTAACGATTGCCAAAACATTAGCATGGACTTTGAAAATTCCTGTAGTAGGTGTTTCAAGTCTTCAAGTTTTAGCAGCAAACCTACCGTATTATCCTGAAGTGATTTGTACATTGATGGATGCACGACGTCAAAATGTCTATGCAGGTGCATATGATGGAGCAAAATCACTTGAATCTGTGGTTGAGGATGGACACTATAGTATGCTAACTTTATTAGACCAATTAAAAGCGCTAGAACGCCCTATATTATTCGTTGGACATGATGTCGACTTATTCTGGGATGAGATTCTAAAAACGCTTGGAGAAAGTGCTGTACGCGCTCCATATCCATGTGATTTACCAAGTGCTAGTCAGTTAATTTATTTAGCAGAACAGCAACCACTTCCTTCGGCAGAATCAGTGCATCAATTTGTACCAACGTACAAAAGAATTGCAGAAGCTGAAGCCAATTGGATTAAAGAACAAAAAGGTAAAAAACAATGATTAATTATCGTTTAATGACAGTGGAGGACGTGCCAGCAGTTCATCATATCGAAGAAGCAGTTTTTCCAACGCCATGGACATTGGAATCTTTCTATAATGAGATGAATATGAATAGACAAGCACATTATGTAGTTGCAGAAGATACCCAAGGCAATATTATTGGCTTTTGTGGTATGTGGGTTGTGCTAGATGATAGCCAAATCACTAATGTGGCTGTTTTACCTGCGGGTCGTGGCCAGGGAATTGGCGAATCCTTGATGCGTGAGTCGATTAAATTAGCGAAAAGTATGGATGTTACAATAATGAGTTTAGAGGTTCGAGTAACAAATCATGTTGCGCAGAATCTTTATCGTAAATTAGGATTTCAGGATGGTGGTATTCGTAAAGGATACTATACAGATAACCAAGAGGATGCTCTTGTCATGTGGGTGAATTTATAATGGAAAAAGACTTATATATTTTAGGTATTGAAAGTAGCTGTGATGAAACAGCTGCTTCAATCGTGAAAAATGGAACAGAAATAATTTCAAATGTAGTAGCTTCACAAATCGAAAGTCATAAACGTTTTGGTGGCGTTGTACCAGAAATTGCGTCACGTCATCATGTAGAACAAGTGACGATTGTAATTGAGGAAGCTTTACAACAAGCAGGAATGCAACCGAATGAATTGGATGGAGTTTGTGTGACTGAGGGACCAGGTCTTGTGGGTGCTTTGTTAATCGGTATCAATGCGGCAAAAGCATTTGCATTTGCAAACTCATTGCCATTGATTGGCGTTCACCATATTGCAGGCCATATTTATGCGAATGAATTAATGCAACCAATGGAATTTCCACTATTAGCATTAGTCATTTCAGGTGGTCATACAGAACTTGTACTTATGAAAGATCATGGGTCATTTGAATTGATAGGGGAAACACGTGATGATGCAGCTGGTGAAGCGTATGACAAAGTTGCTCGTGTGTTAAACATTCCATATCCAGGTGGTCCTCATATTGACCGTATGGCACATGAAAGCGATGGTGCTGTTGATTTCCCACGTGTCTGGTTAGAAAAAGACTCGTATGATTTTAGCTTCAGTGGATTAAAATCAGCAGTTATTAACTATCAACATAATAAAGTGCAGCGAGGTGAGGAAATTAATCCTTATCATGTGGCAAAAGGCTTCCAAGATAGTGTTGTGGAAGTTGTAACAGCTAAAACCTTACATGCAGCGAAGGAATTCGGTGTAAAACAAGTGATAGCAGCAGGTGGTGTTTCAGCGAATAAAGGCTTACGTACTTCTTTAGAGGAAACCTTTAAAAAAGAAGGAATACCTTTCTACGTACCACCTTTGAAATTATGTACAGATAATGCAGCGATGATTGCTGCAGCTGGTAGCAAAATGTTCCAAGCAGGCGTTCGAAGTGACTTAACTTTAAACGGTCATCCGGGGATGGAATTAATATCCTGGAATCATGAATAATTAATAATAAGAGGGTTTCTTCTAATGAAATATAGAAGAAATCCTCTTTTTTTGTTATGTGAAGAAATTTGAAGCTTTGTGGTAATAATCGTTTTTTACACAGGTTAATTGTGGATAAATTCAGACAATTCTGTGGATAATGTGTATAAGTATGTGTATATGTTGATTTAATAACTTCGTAACTGTGCATAACTTTGTGGGCTTTTGATAAAAGTTATGCACAGAATAGAAAAAAGCCAGCCTATTACAGCTGACTTTGTTATCTTGAAATACTATATTGATTCGAGTTGTTCATTTAAGTCAAACCATTGCAATTCTAGCTCTTCATGCTGTTCTTTTTCATCATCAAGAGTTGTTTGAATAGCTAAAGCTTTTTCATGATCTGAGAAGATTTTAGGATCACAGAGGTCCGTTTCGAGTTGTTCAATGGCGGTTTGTTTTTCAGCCATTTGTTTTTCGATTTCTTCAATCTGACGTTGGATTTTTCGCTCTTTCTTTTTCGCTTCTTTATCAATGGCATTATTTGATTGGGTTGTGGAAGTAGTAACTGTAGTTACTTTTTTAGCAGGCATAGTGGCAGCTTTTTCAGCAGCTATTTCAGCTAATTCTTCTTTTTTCTCCAAATAGTAATTGTAGTCGCCGAGGTATTCGAAAGAACCATCTGTTGAAAGTTCGACCACTTTAGAGGCAATCCGATTAATAAAGTAACGATCATGTGAAACGAAAAGTAAGGTTCCAGGGTAATCAATTAATGAATTCTCTAAAACTTCCTTGCTATCCAAATCTAGATGGTTGGTAGGTTCATCGAGAATTAATACATTATTTTTCTCGAGCATTAGTTTAGCAAGAGTTAAACGAGCTTTTTCGCCACCAGATAAATCGCGTACAATTTTATCCGCGTCTTCTCCAGAGAAAAGGAAGCGTCCGAGTACAGTACGAATATCTTTTTCGTTCATCATTGGCCATTCATCCCAAAGCTCTTTTAGAACAGTACGGTTTGTTGAAAGTTTGGCAAGTTCTTGATCATAGTAGCCCATTTTTACATTTGTTCCATAGCGTATGTCACCTGCAAGTTTAGGCAGCTCTTTAATAATTGTTTTTAAAAGTGTTGACTTCCCAACACCGTTTGGTCCTACAAGAGCAATACGGTCACCTTTGTATAGACGAAGATCAATATTTTTAGAAATAGCTGTTTGGGTATCATAGCCAATCGTTAATTTATCGATGGAAAGTACATCATTACCACTTTGTTTTTCGATATCGAAGCTAAAGACAGCTGATTTTTCATCGCCATCTGGTGACGACATCCAATCGGTTTTTTCTAATACTTTACGACGTGACTGTGCCATTTTAGTTGTGGAAGCACGCGCTAAGTTTTTTTGAACGAAAGTTTCTAATTTTGCTTTTTCATCCATTTGTTTTTCATACATTTTCATATCACGTTCATAATTTTTCGCTTTATCATCTAGATAATGTGAATAGTTCCCTGTGAACTTTGTGACATGATTACGAGAAACTTCATAGACAATAGACACAACTTGGTCCAAGAAATAACGGTCATGTGATACGATAAGAATAGCACCACTATAATTTTTCAAATAATTTTCTAACCAGTTCAATGTTTCGATATCTAAGTGATTGGTAGGTTCATCGAGTATGAGTAGTTCTGGTTTTTTAAGTAATAATTTTGCCAAAGCTAAGCGTGTACGTTGACCACCTGACAAGGAAGATATAGACTGTTGGTAAGTGTCTGGATAGAATTGCATACCATGGAGAACAGAGCGTATATCTGCTTCATATTGAAAGCCGCCTTTAATTTTAAAGTCGTGCTGTAATTGATCATATTCAGCTGTTACTTTTTGATACAATTCAGGATTTTCATAAACAGCAGGTTCGGTCATCTGTAGTTCAAGTGAACGGATATGCTTTTCGAGCTGTTTTAAAGGCTCAAAAATTGTCATCATTTCTTCCCAAATGGTTAAGTTAGATTCAAGACCAGCATGTTGGTCTAAATACCCTAACTCAATTCCTTTTGGCATGATGATTTCACCAGAATCATAAGATAGTTTACCTGCTATTATTTTTAAAAGAGTAGATTTACCTGCGCCATTTCGGCCAACAAGTGCGACGCGATCTCGATGTTGAACTTCGAGTTTCACACCGCTTAAAATTTCATCCGCAATATATGATTTATATAATTGATTGACTTGTAATACAATCATTCTAGCCACCTCAGTTCACTCTTAGTGTATCGAAATGAATCAATCGGTGCAACGGTGATGTATACATATTTATTTAGTCTTATATTAGAACGGACCAGTAGGAGGACAAGTGTTTGAAAGAGAATTATAAGATTCCACAAGCAACGACAAAAAGACTTCCTCTTTATTATCGCTTTATACAAACATTTGCTGATGTAGGGAAGGAAAGAGTTTCATCGAAAGAGTTAAGTGAGGCGATGCAAATTGACTCCGCAACGATTAGACGAGATTTTTCATACTTTGGACAACTAGGAAAAAAAGGGTATGGGTATGATGTCCAAAAACTACTGCTTTTCTTTAGTGGTGTATTGGATCAGGATCAACGCATGAATGTGGCAGTTATCGGGATTGGTAACTTAGGGCACGCCTTACTAAAATATAACTTTCAAAAGAACCATAATATGAAAATTGTAGTAGCATTTGATACGAACTATCCAATGGAAGGGGAGCTTGTTAATGGCGTACCCGTTTTTCATCCAGATGTAATGGAAGAAAAATTTGGAGAATATAAAGCCGAGCTACCCATTTTAACTGTGCCAGCAAGATCAGCACAATTGATGGTCGAACGTTTAGTTGCCATGGGCGTTAAAGGGGTACTTAATTTTACACCCGTACGTCTCCAAGTACCGGAAACGTTCCGAGTTCACACAATTGACTTATCTATTGAACTACAAACATTAAGCTATTTCATGAGGAATGTAGAAGAATAACTTAAATTATTAATTTTTATAGTCATAAAGATTAATATACAAATATGTGTTATTGGGTTAAAATGGAATTACAAAAATATGGGAGGTGTCGTAATGGTAGGTCCAGCAAGTGTCGCAGTTATTGCAACTGTCGCAATCATCATTTTTGGTCCCAAGAAACTACCAGAGCTAGGACGTGCAATGGGTTCTACACTCCGCGAGTTTAAGTCAGCTACAAAAGGTTTAACAGATGAAGATTTTGACAGCACAAAACAAAAATCAACAGAAACTAAAACAGTTGAAAAAGCAGAAGTAACTGAACAACCAACAACTGTTGTAGAAAAAGTTGAGACTGTAGAGAAAATAGAAAAAGTCGAAGAAACTAAGTAAGGATGTTAGTCATATGAATAATGAAGAACTAACAGTTGTTGAACACATCCAGGAATTACGTAAAAAACTTGTAGTCATCGCTTTCTTCTTTGTAATAGCAATGGCAGTTAGCTTCTTTTTGGCTAAACCTCTGATTCAGTTTTTACAAAATACTGAAGATATTGCAGCGTTACAATTACATGCATTCCATGTAACGGATCCAATGAAGGTATATATACAAGTTATATTTATTTTATCTCTTGTAATTACATCGCCTGTGATTTTATATCAGCTTTGGTCTTTTATTAGTCCTGGTTTGTATGAACAAGAAAGAAAAGCGACATTACGATATATTCCGTATGCTTTTTTATTATTAATCACTGGTTTCGTATTTTCTTATCTCGTATTGCGTCCATATATGTTGAAATGGATGATGAATCTTGCAGATGATATGGATGTTCAGCAGACAATAGGGATTTACGAATACTTTCAATTTCTAATGCAAATTACTTTACCGTTCGGACTAATTTTCCAGCTACCAATCATCATTTTATTCTTAACACGTTTAGGAATCATCACACCAATGTTTTTATCGAAGGTGCGCAAATATGCGTACTTTATCTTGCTATGTGTAGCTGCTTTAATTGCACCGCCAGATGTGATGTCATTGCTGATTGTGACTTTACCATTATGCGTTCTGTACGAGATTAGTATTATGATTTCTCGTTTAGGTTACCGAAAATATTTAAAAGCGGAGCAGAAACGTCAAATGGAATTTGCTGCTAATTCATAAAGGGACATCCAAGACAGGAGCTTTTACAAGCTCGTGTCGAGGATGCCCCCTTTTTTTATTGTCCGATAGCTTTTTGGATTTTTTCAATAACATCTAGAATTTTCTCGTGATTTAAATTGATGTAGATGACAAAACCGTTCAGTAATATATGTGCAATGATTGTAGTCAATAAACGATGTGTTTTATTGTATAAAAAGGCAAATGCTAAGCCGGTCATTACATACGTGAGAATATGAGAAAAGTCCATATGCACAAGGCCAAACATAATGGCACTGACAATAGCTGCGATAAAGAAGTTAGTCGTTTGATTGAGTGAACCAAAAATGATACGACGGAAAACTACCTCTTCTAAGAATGGGCCGATTAATACAATGCTTATAATAATGATGGGTGAAACAGCCGCAATAGAAGACAGACTAGCTGTGTTTTCAGAGCCCCCTGTAACACCGAGTTTTTGCTCTACATAGCCAGCGAGCATTTGGGCACATAGCACAATAACAAATCCTAAGATTCCCCATACAATAGCTGTAGGAGTGGTTGCTTTCTTCCCACCAATAAAAGCTTTTTTTAAGAAGTCTTTATCACGCATAATAAAGAATAGTGTTACTAAAAAACCAAGTAAAAAGCTTGTAAAGGTTGTCCAACCTGCAATGTGATTAGATAACTCTTCTTTAGGTGCGTCTGCGTATAATGCTTTAATAATTGTCGAAACTGGTAAGACGACAAGTATGCTTGAGAGTTGCATAACAATGTATGTAATTAAAATATACAAAGGTGTTTTTTTTACGTTCATAACTTAATCCTTTCCAGGCTAATAGGCTAGTTCCTATTCTATCAATAACTCTGAAAAAAAAGAAATTTTTAATAGTTCTAACTTGCATATTGAAAAGGAAATGATTATCATAAAAAGTACATTAGCACTCGATATATACGAGTGCTAACAGAATTCAATATCGCATATTTTAGGAGGTAGTTTTAAACATGTTAAAGCCAATAGGTGATCGTATTATTATTGAAGTAGTCGAAGTGGAAGAAAAGACATCATTCGGTATCGTTCTACCAGACTCTGCAAAAGAAAAACCTCAACAGGGGAAAGTTGTTGCAGCAGGTACTGGTTTTGTAACGAATAGCGGAGCAGTCGTTCCTTTAACAGTCAAAGCAGGCGACGAAGTAATTTACGCGCAATATGCAGGAACAGAAGTTAAATATGATGGTAAAGAATACTTAATCGTACGTGAAAGCGACATTTTAGCAGTTATCGAATAATCTAACTTATATATTCTCACATAATCAGGAGGTAGTTTTACAATGGCAAAAGATATTAAATTTAGCGAAGAAGCACGTAGCTTAATGCTACAAGGCGTTGATAAATTAGCAAACACTGTAAAAGTTACATTAGGACCTAAAGGCCGTAATGTCGTATTACAAAAAGCATTTGGTTCACCATTAATTACGAATGATGGTGTAACGATTGCAAAAGAAATCGAATTAGAAGATCCATATGAAAACATGGGTGCTAAATTAGTTTCAGAAGTAGCTTCTAAAACAAATGAAATTGCTGGTGATGGTACGACTACAGCAACAGTTTTAGCACAATCAATGATCAATGAAGGCCTTAAAAACGTAACAGCTGGTGCAAACCCAGTTGGTATTCGTAAAGGGATTGATAAAGCAGTAGCAGCAGCTCTTACAGAGTTACGTGCCATTGCTAAACCAGTTGAAAATAAAGAAGCTATCGCTCAAGTAGCTGCTATCTCAGCGGGAGATGCAGAAGTGGGTGATTTAATCGCAGAAGCAATGGAACGCGTAGGCAACGATGGTGTTATTACACTTGAAGAGTCTAAAGGTTTCAACACAGAACTAGAAGTTGTAGAAGGTATGCAATTCGATCGTGGATACTTATCTCACTACATGGTTTCTGATACAGATAAAATGGAAGCTATTTTAGATAATCCATACATCTTAATTACAGATAAAAAAATCACAAATATTCAAGATATCCTACCAGTACTAGAGCAAGTTGTTCAACAAGGTCGTCCAATGTTAATCATTGCTGAAGACGTTGAAGGCGAAGCTTTAGCGACATTAGTCGTGAATAAATTACGCGGCACATTCAATGTGGTGGCTGTTAAAGCTCCAGGATTCGGTGACCGTCGCAAAGCGATGCTTGAAGATATCGCTATCTTAACTGGTGGACAAGTTATCACGGAAGAAATCGGCTTAGATTTAAAAGAAGCAACTGTTGATATGCTAGGTTTAGCAGGTAAAGTTGTTGTAACGAAAGACCACACAACAATCGTTGAAGGTAATGGTCAACAAGAAGCAATCGAATACCGTATTGCAAACATCCGCACACAATATGAAGATTCAACTTCTGAATTTGATAAAGAAAAATTACAAGAACGCCTAGCTAAATTAGCTGGTGGTGTTGCTGTAATTAAAGTCGGTGCAGCTACTGAAACAGAATTAAAAGAACGTAAACTACGTATTGAAGATGCTTTAAACTCTACACGCGCAGCTGTAGAAGAAGGTATCGTAGCTGGCGGTGGTGTTGCCTTAGTAAGCATCCACAGCGCAGTAGCAGCTATCGTAGAAGCAGAAGAAGGCGACGTTGCAACTGGTGCTAAAATTGTACTTCGTGCATTAGAAGAACCAGTTCGTCAAATCGCTAATAATGCAGGTCTTGAAGGTTCAGTTATCGTTGACCGCTTAAAACGTGAAGAAGTAGGCGTTGGTTTCGATGCATCTAATGGCGAATGGGTAAACATGATTGAAGCAGGTATTGTTGACCCAGCGAAAGTTACTCGCTCAGCATTACAAAACGCAGCATCAGTAGCCTCACTATTCTTAACAACTGAAGCAGTTGTAGCAGACATCCCAGAACCATCAGCACCATCAATGCCTGATATGGGCGGCATGGGCGGAATGATGTAGGTCGCCTGACGGCGATTAGATAAGCCTTGCGACACGACGTCGCGAACTTGGCTTATCCTCCATCAAGAAGTACACGAATGTGGTGGCAAAGACGTTGCCACAGGACGTGGTGAACTTAGTCTTTGTTCCCTTCTAGAAGCAGTTTCCTAGACGATCTAGCACTAACTAAAGAACCAACAATACGAATCGAAGTAGCCCCTAAGTTATTTGACTTAGGGGCTACTTTTTATTTAAAACACATTAAATCTTTCACTTTATTTGCATTGTCTTTCGTTGTTAACATTTCCAAAAGGATAAAGGCCACATCGAAGGCAGTACCTGGGTTTGAAGAAGTAATAATATGTTCGTCAACGATGATGCGTTCATGTTGGAAATCGACTCCATAATCAATCATTTGCTGTCTACGGATACTTGTTGGGTGGTTGTATGTTGTTGCTTTACGTCTATTTAAAATGCCACTGTTAGCTAATATTAGAGAGGCGACACAAATGGTTGCAATCGGTTTATTCTTCTTATGAAAAAGCTGAATGATTTCTTTAAATTCATTACTAAAGCCATCTTCATAAAAACCTGCTTCTTCAAATCCACCAGGAATTGCAAGTGCATCAAAATCATCAAGTCGAATATTTGCATATAACGTTTCAGGTTGTACAGTGAAATTCCAAGTGCAGTGTAATTGCTCATGTAAACCGACTGTCACGACTTCAGTTGTGCCGTCTCCCTCCCATTTATTCCATCCAAGTACATCCGTAAAAACACTAGCTTCAACCGCTTCGAAGCCATTTGCTAATAGTAATAAAACTTTTTTCATTCAACTCACTCCTTTACTTTAGTCTAATGCGTTTCAAAATTATTTTACATAACTTGAAAAAGGTTTTTAGCAAATAGAACTTTTCTTTTAATCGAAAAAAAGGTATGTTACTTTCATAAGAAAGGTTGCAATTTAATTGGATTTAATTGATTTGAAAATTATCGAGTATGTACAAAAAAATGCAAAAATGACGATGAAAGAAATTGCACAAGAAGTACATTTATCTGCTCCAGCAGTAATTGAACGGGTCAAAAAACTTGAAGAACAGCATGTTATTGAAGGATATAAAGCACAAATAAATCTGAAAAAAGTTGGAAGGTTCATTCAAGCGATTGTTTTATTTCAGTCGAAAGATTGTAAAGCTTTAGCACAGTTTTGTCAGGAGCACGAGGATGTGTTAGCTTGTTATCGAGTAGCAGGAGAGATTAGTTATATTGCTCATGTTGCAACTGAATCGGTTGAAATGCTTGAAGAATTCATTGATGCATCGATGGAGTACGGTACACCGTCCACGAATATTGTTCTTTCATTTACTAAAAAAGAGTCTATTAAACCAATCAAAAAATCCTAGAGAATTTGCTCTCTAGGATTTTTTAATTGGATGTAAATAACTTGTTAGGCGTTCGATATCCTCTGAAAACATACGGTCATGTTCAATCGCAGGAACGACTTGTCGAAGTTCCTCGTAAAAAGTAACAGTAGCAGGCGAGAGCTTATCAATACCTCTATAATCAACTGCTTCCATTGCACAAATGGCTTCAATTGTAAGTACACGACGAACATTTTGAATGATTTGATACGCATGACGAGCGGCAATCGTTCCCATGCTAACATGATCTTCTTGATTCGCGGAAGAAGGAATCGAATCGACGCTTGCTGGATGTGCAAGGGTTTTATTTTCAGAAACGAGAGAAGCTGCTACATACTGCATAATCATTGCACCAGATTCAAGTCCAGGCTGACTACATAGAAATGGAGGTAAGTCATTTAGCTGTGGATTGACTAGACGTTCGACACGACGCTCTGAAATATTCGCTAACTCAGCCATACCAATTTTTAAGAAGTCCATTGCAAAAGCAATCGGCTGTCCATGAAAATTCCCACCAGATACAATAATTTCACCATCTTGGAAAATCAGAGGATTATCAGTCGCTGCATTCATTTCAATTTCTAGTTTTTCTTTGACATAATCAAAAACCTGCCAGCTTGCTCCATGTACTTGTGGAATACAGCGAAGCGAATAGGCATCTTGCACACGTTTTTCTCCCTGATGAGTTGTCAGCTGACTGCCGGCCAGAAGTCGATTCATACGATTGGCTACATCTAATTGTTGACTATAACCGCGTGCTTGGTGAATTTCAGGAATGAACACATCAACGATTCCTTCGAGCCCTTGGAAAGTTAAAGCGGCGATTTTTTCTGCATCATAAGCAATTTTTTGGGCTTCAATATAAGCAATAGCCCCCATAGCTGTCATCGCTTGTGTCCCGTTAATTAAGGCTAAGCCTTCTTTGGATTGTAAAGTTATGGTCGCTATATTTTTTTGCTGTAAAACTTTTTTAGCTGGAGTTGGTTGACCATCTACGCCATGTACAAACCCTTCCCCAACTAATACAAGTGCGAGATGTGATAGAGGCGCTAAGTCTCCAGATGCACCTAATGAGCCTTGCTGTGGAATGACAGGATGAATCTTTTTATTTAAAAGTGTAGCTAAAAGCTGCACTAATTCGATACGGACACCAGAAACGCCTTTAATCAGTGCGTTTAAGCGTAATAAAATCATGGCACGAGAGACAGGAATAGGGAAGGCTTCCCCAACACCACAGGCATGTGAACGAATGAGATTGAGTTGCAGTTGCTCGACATTTTCTTTCGCAATAAAAACATCGCTAAATTTGCCAAAGCCCGTTGTGATACCGTAAACAACACGTTGTTCATCGACAATTTTTTCAACAGCTAAGCGACTCTTTTCAACAGCTTTAAGAGCAGTCGAAGCGATTTCAACTTCTTCATTATGAAGACAAATTTTTTCAAGTTGTTCAATTGTTAAATCTTGCCCGGTTAAGGTAATCATTGTACTTCCTCCTTCAATAAAAGCCGTAAATTGTACGCTAAGTGTATCGCTTGTGAGAGAAGATAGTCAATGAATAAATGGAAATAATTAGTATATTAATAGACTAATAAGCTCATGCGTTACTAGAATAAAGTGTAAAAGTGGTTTTAGTTAAAATGTATATTTTTTCTGTAATATGTAGCTATTCAGTGGAATTATGTTGGGTTAATTGTCATAATGAGGGTATAAATGGAATAAAGGAATACGGGGAAATTATTATTTTGGAGGGATGTTTCGATGGGGGACATGAACAAGCGAGTGATTCGTGCAGATAGAGGAACAACGATGAGTTGTAAAGGGTGGCAGCAAGAAGCGGCATTGCGTATGTTAATGAATAATTTAGATCCAGAAGTAGCTGAAAATCCAGATGAATTAGTGGTTTATGGTGGAATTGGCAAGGCTGCGCGTAATTGGGAAGCCTATGATGTGATTGTCGCTTCCTTAAAAGACTTGGAAAACGACGAAACATTATTAATTCAGTCAGGCAAACCAGTAGGGATTTTCCGCACGCATGATATGGCACCACGTGTGTTAATCGCTAATTCAAATTTAGTTCCTGCTTGGGCAAACTGGGAGACATTTTATGAATTAGAGGAACGCGGCTTGATGATGTATGGCCAAATGACAGCTGGAAGTTGGATTTATATTGGGGCACAAGGGATTTTACAAGGTACGTATTTAAGTTTTGTTGAAGCAGGCAAAAAAGTATTTGGTTCGGCTGATTTAACGGGCAAATTCATTCTAACTGGTGGCATGGGCGGAATGAGTGGTGCGCAGCCATTAGCAGGTAAGATGGCAAAAGCGGTGATTTTAGTCGTCGAAGTGGAGAAACAACGCATTGAACGTAAAATAAATGAAGGCTATTGTGATTGCTTAGTAGAAACATTAGATGAGGCAATGGACTTGGTGAATAAGTTTACAGCTGAAGGAATACCAGCTTCAATTGGGCTTGTCGGAAATTGTGCAGACATTTATCCAGAGATGCTTAATAAAGGGATTATCCCTGATATTGTGACGGACCAAACAAGTGCACATGACCCGTTAAATGGCTATGTTCCTAATGGGATGGTATTTGAAGAGGCATTGAAATTAAGAGAGGAAGACCCTAGACGCTATGAGCAATTAGCAAAAGAAACGATGGCTGAACATGTACGCTGCATGTTGGAATTTAAAAATAGAGGTTCGGAAACATTTGATTACGGAAATAATATCCGTAAATATGCGAAAGAAATGGGCGTAGAAAATGCGTTTGATTTCCCTGGATTTGTTCCAGCGTATTTACGTCCGTTATTTTGCGAAGGCAAGGGGCCATTCCGTTGGGCTGCATTATCAGGCGATCCAGAAGACATTTATAAAATTGACCAAGTGGCATTAGAGATGTTTGGTGAAGATGAAGCGTTAGTAAACTGGATTCATATGGCACAAAAAATGGTTCAGTGGCAGGGATTACCTGCACGTATTTGTTGGTTAGGCTATGGAGATCGTCACCGTTTTGCTCTAAAAGTGAATGACATGGTCGCAAGCGGCGAATTATCTGCACCGATAGTTTTTGGACGAGATCATTTAGATTCAGGTTCAGTGGCTTCACCAAATCGAGAAACAGAAGCAATGAAGGATGGTAGTGATGCAGTAGCTGACTGGCCAATCCTGAATGCACTGATTAATACATCTGGTGGCGCAAGCTGGGTTAGTGTACATCAAGGTGGTGGCGTCGGCATGGGCTATTCAATGCATGCAGGGCAAGTACTTGTAGCAGATGGTAGTGAACAAGCGCATCAACGTATCGAACGTGTACTAATATCAGATCCGGGAATGGGAGTCATTCGTCATGTAGATGCAGGTTATGACCGTGCGAAGGAAGTGGCGAAGGAGAAAGGGATTCGTATTCCGATGATGAAGGAGGGGCAAGAATGAGAACCTTTATTAAGCATATTAGTCAGCTAGCTACATTAGCTCAAGGCAGTGATACAGCGAGGAAAAAACAGGAGATGTCGAATCTAGGAATTATTGAAGATGGTGCACTCCTTTTAAAAGATGGCATCATTGAAGCAGTAGGTACGACAGAGCAGTTAAGACAACAGTATGAAAAAGAATTACAAGATGCCATTGTCTTTAATGCAGCAGGAAAGCTTGTCACGCCCGGATTAGTTGACCCTCATACACATATCGCATATGGTGGAAGTCGAGAACAAGAATTTGAAATGCGCCTTCAAGGAAAGAGTTATATGGATATCATGAATGCAGGTGGAGGAATTCATGCCACGATGCGTATGACGAGAGAAGCTACTGAAGAACAACTGATTGAGCAAACAACGAAACGTTTAGATGCATTTTTAAAGCATGGCGTGACTACTGTTGAAGGAAAAAGCGGCTATGGGATGGAATTGGAGACAGAGTTGAAGCAACTACGTGTAATGCAGAAATTACAGCAAACACATGCCATCGATTTAGTGCCGACCTTCATGGGTGCTCATGCAGTCCCCGCTGAATATAAGGGGCGTGAAGATGCATTCGTCGACTATATTATTGAGGAAATGCTTCCAGTTGTAGCAACAGAAAAATTAGCTGAATTTAATGATGTTTTTTGCGAAAAGAATGTATATACGCCGGAACAATCAGAACGTATTTTAGTAGCAGGAAAGAAAATAGGACTAACCCCTAAAATTCATGCAGATGAAATTGTTTCTTATGGAGGAGCTGAATTAGCTGCAAAGGTAGGTGCGATTTCAGCCGAGCATTTATTGAAAGTCTCTGATGAGGGAATTCGCGCAATGGCGAAAGCAGGTGTCATTGCTTGCCTATTGCCAGCTACTGCACTTTATTTAAGAGAGCAAGCAGCAGATGGGCGGAAAA
Organism: Candidatus Kurthia equi; assembly: GCA_018065935.1. Taxonomy (GTDB): domain Bacteria; phylum Bacillota; class Bacilli; order Bacillales_A; family Planococcaceae; genus Kurthia; species Kurthia equi. Next base: position 2,480 of record JAGHSJ010000207.1, on the reverse strand, counting down.
TGATTGATGAGGGGGTGGCAGTTGCCATTTCGACAGACTGTAATCCAGGTTCATCTCCGACTGTTTCCATGCCATTGGTGATGAATTTAGCTTGTATTTCCATGCGCTTAACGCCAGCAGAGGCTTTAACCGCAGCCACTTTTAATGCGGCATGTGCCATTAATAGACAACATTTAGTAGGATCACTTGAAGTTGGGAAACAGGCGGATATTGTGATGTGGCATGTGGCTAGTTATCAAGAACTTCAGTATCTTTTTGGCGTGAATCATGTGCAATCTGTTTGGAAAAAAGGGAAAAAAGTGATTTAAAATAAGATAGATATAAAGGAGAACAGCTGTGAAAAAATGGGTGAAATATAGTTTATACATCATATTAGTGCTACTCTTGGCAGCTGTTCTCGGATTTTATATCTGGTCACAGCAAACATATAAGCCAACGTCAGAATTGAAAAGTTTGGTCACCACAAAGGACTATAAAAAAAGCGACGATTTATATGTATTTCAGCCGAAACAAAAAACAGAGGTAGGGATTATTTTATATCCTGGAGCAAAGGTAGAACCATTAGCATATGGATATATCGCAAAAGAATTACAACAACAAGGCTACTTCGTCGTTATTCCACAAATGCGATTTAATATGGCGATATTTGAAGAGAAAAAAGCAAATTATATTATCGAAGAATATGGTGATATTGATAGATGGGTCATTGGAGGACATTCTCTCGGAGGTGTAGTAGCAGCTTCTTATACAGAAAAGAATCCAGACCATATTGCGGGTCTTTTCTTGTATGCATCCTATCCTTCAAAAAGTGTAGATTTTAGTACAACTAATTTACCAACACTTTCGATTTTTGCGGAACATGATCAAGTTTCTCCTCCAGAGGATATTTTTAAACATCAATCAAATCTATCGAACGTAGCTGTTTTGCATGAAATTATTGGAGGCAATCACGCAGGGTTTGGGATGTATGGAAAACAATCAGATGATGGGGAAGCGACGATTAGTAATCTGCAGCAACAAAAGAAAGTCATAAAGCAAACGTTGAAGTGGTTAGAAAAAACAAAAACTACATCTGATAAATAAATAAAAAATGCCTATCTAAGTCACTTCATATTTTGAAGTTAACAAAGATAGGCTATTTTAATGCTTAGTATTTATCAAAATAAGATTCAAGACCGTTTGCAATTCCTTTTGCCATTGCTTCGCGATAAGCGTTCGTATTGATTTTTTTCAATTCAGACGCGCGACTCATATAGCCATACTCAATTAATGTACCAATGTATGGGTTTTCACGTAAGACATGTAGGTTTTGATAACGATATTCTTCTGCAGGAACTTTTGTCGCTTTCGTTACAGAACTTTTTAATGAATTGAAAATGTACTTATTAAAGGTTTTTTCGGATTTTTTTGTGTAAAGAGCTAAATAACCGGCTTCCCCTTTTTTAACAACTACATTATGATGAACACTTATGTATGCATCAGGTTTTGCTGCTTTTGAAATTTTTACACGTGCATCTAGCGATAGCGTTTTATCGGTAGAGCGGGTCATGACAACCTTAGCCCCTTGGCTAATTAATTCTTTTTGAAGTGTTTTTGAAGCTTTTAAATTTAAATCTTTTTCTTTAACTCCAAAGTATTGTGCCCCTGCTTGGCTACCACCATGCCCTGGATCAATAACGAATGTGCGACCGCTTAAAGGTCCGAAAATCGTGCCTTTTGGATAGACATTGTTTTTAGAGACAGAAGTAATTCCATAGTGATTTGAGACATAACCAGTTTTGCCTTTTGCGTATTCGATTTTGTACCAACCATTTTTGGCTTGTCCTTTAATAACAAATTGTTTACCAAATTTCACAACGGCTAGCTTAGTTGATGTCGCGGCACTCGTTTTACGAACATTTAAAGAAGCAGCTGTAATCGAATAATATTTACCAATTGTACTGTTTGTGTTGCTGACCTTTAGGACAACTTTAGAAAGGTAACTTGAATTCACATAACCGACAGTTGAACCAGTTTTGATTTTAAACCATTTACCTTTTGTTGAAGTTTTTGTGACCGTCGTATTTTTTTTTAATTTCTTCACAATCTTGTACTGAACACCCGGACCAGTTCGCATATTTAGTGAATTTGTATTAACTACTTTGTATTTAGTCGTGGCTGCTGAAGCATCGGTTTGTGGTATCGATAACGCAGATACAACAAGTAAGACACTTAAAAATAGTATGAAAATATGTTTTGTTTTTAATCGCATGATATGCCTCCTTTTTCCTTAATCATAATATTATTTACTCATTAAATAGATAAAAATTGCTAAATGTGACAGAATTGTATTATATGTAATGTATTTGAAATAGTAAACAGGCTGAAAGGATTAGATGGAACACTTTGAAACGTATTCCCAATGAATTAATAGTGAAATAGCCGTATAGAAATGCTTAACTTAACTACCTTTTTAAGATATGATAAAGGAACGTAAACTA
>JAGHSJ010000405.1 GCA_018065935.1 Candidatus Kurthia equi | reverse complement strand
GCTAAATCAAAACAATATATGGCAAATGAATATTTTATAGCTTAAAAAAAATCAAAAAAACTAGGCAAGTATGTGAGTTGCCTAGTTGTCTTATTTCAACAGTTTAAAATTAATTGTTAGAAATTGTAGCTGATACTTTTACTACCTCTACTAATAAATCGGCTAGTTTTTCTAATTCTTCAACAGGAATACATTCTTTTGTTGTATGAATATTTTCATAGCCTACTGCTAAGTTTACTGTTGGAATACCAAAACCAGCGATTACATTCGCGTCAGAGCCACCGCCTGATTGCATAATTTTAGCTTCACGACCGATATTAGTAGCGGCTTTTTTCGCCACTTGTACGACTAAATCTTCTTCATTAAAGTGGAATCCAGGGTACATACGTTTCACTTCAACTTCTGCTTCCCCACCCATTTCAGCTGCAGCTTCTTCAAATGCTGCTTTCATATGTTTTTCTTGTGCTACTAATTTTTCTTCGTTTAGTGAACGACATTCTGCTAAAACATGTGCTTCATCACAAACGATGTTTGTTGCTTTACCGCCTTCGAAACGACCAATATTTGCTGTTGTTTCTGAATCAATACGGCCTAATTTCATTTTTGCAATTGCTTTTGCTGCAATTGTAATCGCTGAAATACCTTTTTCAGGTTCTACACCAGCATGGGCTGTTTTGCCACGTAATGTCGCAATGATTTTAGTTTGATAAGGAGCTGCCGTTACGATACCGCCAACTTTCCCATCTGAATCGACTGCAAAACCATATTTAGCTGTTACTTTAGCTGGATCTAATTCTTTAGCACCGGCTAAGCCTGATTCTTCACCTGCTGTAATGATGTACTCAATTTTACCATGTTCGATGTTTTGTTCTTGAATACGTTTAGCTAATTCTAAAAGTGCTGCAACACCTGCTTTGTCATCTGCACCAAGAATCGTTGTGCCATCAGAATAAATATAGCCGTCTTCTTTGATGATTGGTTTAATTCCTACACCTGGAACTACTGTATCCATATGTGTTGTGAAATAAATTGTATCCGCAGTATTCGTGCCTTTTAATGTAGCGATAATATTGCCTGAAGCATGACCATTTCGTGTATGTGCATCATCTACGTATACATCAAAACCTAGTGCTTTAAGTTTTTCTTGTAATACTGGTGAAATTTTTTCCTCATGATATGTTTCTGAATCAATCTGTACTAATTCTAAAAATTCTTCAACTACACGACTTGTCATGTTTAAGTCCCCTTTATTATATAAATATATTTTTATTTTACCACAGTTTAAACTTGGCTACTAACTACCTGCTAACAGTTTATGCTCATAATACGCTTTTCTCACTAAAATTTCTAATTCACCAGTAAATTCTTCATTAATGATAGATGCTTTTACTTTTAATAACAATTCTTTTAAACAATTACGCACCTTCGGACTATCTTTTGCATCATCAATCTCATGTTCAAAACAATAGGCATCAAAAAATAAAGTTAAAAAGCGTTTATTCTCTTGGTATACCTCTTTTTTCTGTGAGTATAAACGTTCATTTTCAGAAAAGAGATAGGTTTCCAGTATTTTTACTGTTTTTAAATTATCCACCTGCGTAGAAGCTTCATATTCTAGCCCTTGATATAACGCTTGCTGTAAACGATACAATCGAACATATTGTAAGGCTCGTATAATTTCAACATGCTGAATCGGATAATAAAACATCGCTCGTACATTAAAATGGTCTGGATGATCAATAAATTCATCATTTTGATGAAGCAGTTGATAAATTGTATCGTATTCACTAAAATCTTGATGTTCCATATCATATAATGCATCAAGCACATCACGATAAATTTCATTTCCTAGCGTAACAAATTCACTTTCAACCGGATTGTAGTAGGGAGAAAATTCCAGTTTAGGTACAAGAGCAATGGTTCGTTTCATAAAGCGATGCGCTAGCATATCAATATAATCCTCATGTAAGAAGAACGCTTTAGGATTTGATACAACCATGTCTACTATTTTTTGATGCGCTTCTGCCAAATTCATTGATAAATTGACAAATAAATTTTGAGCTACTTTTGAAAAAGCAAATTCTAATTGCGAGCCTTCAAAAGGAAAGGCCGGATTATGCCAATTTTTATAATAAAATAAGACAACCGTTTGATAAAATTCAAATACATTTCCTACATATACGCCCGTAAAATCTCTAAAATAATCAATGGCTCCTTCATTTTTCTTAATTAAGGATGACGGTAATCTTGACGGTAGTTCATTAAAAAAGTGGAGCATTTCAATGACATCAATCGAAAGACTTTCTTTTTGAATATCTATATATTCTCGGTCCGTTCTTACCGCTTTTTTCATTTCTTCAGCAAGCGAGAAAGGTTCCTCTAATTCTAATGCAACTTTTTCCGGTTCCTTATCCACACGCTTTTTCCAAAACATTATTTTTGTTTCTCCCCAATCACTTTATATTTTTCCCATTCTATTTCTGGCACCATTCCGCCACCCGTCAACCATACTAGATGGGTTTTAGCCTGTTGCTGACTTCTTAATGGTCCCATTACGCCAGCTATGGCAGACGGTTCAACTTTTATTGATTCACTCGTATATAAATGAAAAATCTCTTCATATAATTCATCGTCTGAAACGGTCAAAATTCCATCTAAAATTGGCATCATTAATTCCCCAACAAATTTAGAAGCTTTTCCAACTGCCAATCCATCTGCTGCTGTCAGGTTCGACAAGCCAATATCCTGCACAGAAATTTTATGATGTTTACCGGTTGCCATACCTAACAGCATACAAGGGGATTGAACAGGCTCAACGAAATAACAATGCACCGCGTCACCAAATACGGTTTTTAAGCCATATGCGACGCCACCTGGGCCACCACCTACACCACATGGTAAATAAACGGCTAAAGGTTGTTCTTCACTAACGGTAATTCCTTGTTCATTCAATTGTTTTTCTAATCGACGTGCTGCTACCGCATAGCCACTAAATAAAGCTGTTGAATTTTCATCATCAATGAAGAAAGCCTGTGCATTATTCTGTGCTTCTTTACGCCCTTTTTCTACTGCTTTTCCATAATCGCCCGCATGCTCAACAACCGTCGCACCTTTTTCTCTTAGTAAATCTTTTTTCCATTGTTTTGCATCATGCGACATATGTACGGTGACATGGAAGCCTAGCTTTGCACTCATAATCCCTATACTTAAACCTAAGTTTCCTGTAGAACCGACAACAACTTCAAACTGTGAAAACAGATTTTTAAATACGTCGTCATTAAACTGCGTATAATCGCGATTTTCATCAATTATTTTATGTTCCGTAGCTACCTGTTCGGCAATTTTCAACACTTCATGAATACCACCGCGTGCCTTAATTGAGCCGGCAATCGGTAATAAATCATCTCTTTTTAGCCATAATGCTTCCTTTGCTGCTACTTTTGTTTTCTCCAAGTTTTTCGCGTGGTAAATTGGTGATTCGATTAGGCCATTTGTTTCTTTTGTCATGGGCTCGATTTGTTGGAAATAAGGAGCAAACCGTAACAATCGCTGTTCTGCCTCATCAATTAACTCCGGTGTAATATGTAGCTTTTTCTGAGCCTCCTGCCAATTTACTTTATGTGGATTACGCCAAAAAATAGATTTCGCATGTTGAAGCTGTTCAATAATTGTCATATTTCTCCCCCTAGCTACTTCGTATTCATCCATGCCACTTTATTTAGTAAAGATACGTAATTCTTCAGGTTATTCATTTAATAATTATATGAAGGGTTTAGTTGTACACTATAAATATTTCATTTAAGTCATTTAATTATCAAATTCAACCTTCTACCCCTTCATTGAATAGTATAAAGGTTTACTAAACTGTATAACAAGAAATGCGACAAATTAAGTACATTCAAATAATAACTTTATTGATTTTTCATGGTCAATTAAGAAAAGGTAGATTTTCAGTTAATAAAATCGCCTCAAAAACGATGGGACTACTTGATGAAATGATGTGAGGTGCTTATTCCGAATACCCTATATCTTTTAGAAAATAATAAAGGTAGGAATCACGTGAAAGTAACTCCTACCTTTATGCAAATACTCTATAAGCCAGTCTGTTTTAAATTAACCTTCTACATAAGTTGCTTTTAAAACGTCAGCAATCGCGATTGCTTTATGTAAAATTTCAGGTTTTGAAATTGCAACATATACTTCTCCACCAAAGAAACGAAAAGGAATCTGTGTATCTCCGAAAGTCCACATAAAGAAGTCACCCTTTAATGTCATACCAACGCCCTCTTTACTCGTAGCCGTAAAGGAATCTTGATATTTGAAGCCTTCGAAAGTAGCAAATACTTCCTGGCATTCTTCTAAAGTTAATGTAGGCTCACCTTGTTCATTCAGGCGTGTAATTTTAAAACGCTTATTCATCAAAAAACTCCTTCAACAATTTACTTCACTTCATTATAATCTCTTCTTTTTAGGAAGGCAAAGTAC
>JAGHSJ010000327.1 GCA_018065935.1 Candidatus Kurthia equi | reverse complement strand
CTTCTATATTAACCATAATAGTAACCTTGACTATTTCAACTATAAATTATTTTATGAACATGAATGACACGATAAATCGGTTATCAATTCTTTCCGAGCTAACTGTAAATGCTTGGTCAAAGGATGTTTCTATCCAAGAAGTTGAAGATATTATAAACCATGATGAAAAACAACAAAAAAAGGCAGTCGCATATTTTGATAGATTAGCCGAATACCAGCCTCAGGTCGCTCAAGGTTATATATTTGGCGTAGAGTTAGTGAACGGAAATGGTACAAGTGTCATTTCAGGTCCCAGCTTTTTAATGAAGGATTTCGATAAATCTAACTTACATGTAGGCGATATCTATACACAGCCACAAGTAATCGCTGATGCCATTAAAGATATGAAAAAAACAAAAAAGCAAACTATTTCTCGTATTTATACAGATGATTATGGGAAGTGGTTAACTGTTTTGAAACCGCTCTTTAATAACAAGGGAGAAATGATTGCTTACTACGGTATAGATTTTGATGCGCAGCCTTATTTAGATGCTGAATACAAAAAAATCAAAACGATGATTCTCATTTTGATTGGTTTATTAGTTGTCGTTTGTTTCATACAATATCTATTTATGACCAAATTATTTAAACCTATTTCTGAAATGAAGGTCAGTATGCGTAAAATCACGGTTGGTGATTATTCCGCACGACTAAAGGAAGGAACAGATGAATTAGGTAAATTAGCCAAACAATTTAACAAAATGAGTTCAGCCGTCGCTAGTATGATGGAATCGATTAAAGAGACCTCTACAGAATCTAGCAAGCAAGCGACCATTTTAAGCAATGATGTAAATGCTGTTACGGAAATGTTAGAAGAGCTTAATCTACGGTTCACCCATCTAGCAACAACTATTTTATCTCAGAAAGATTCAGCAGCTATTGGCGATTGTTCTGTTCAAGCGCTATCTCGCACAGTTGATGTGATTACACATAAAGCACATACCATTTCTGATTTTGCCATAACTACTGAAAACAAAGCAAAAGTAGGTATGAATGCCTTCCATCTATTACGAAGCCAAATGAGTGAATTACAAGTACCTTCAAATGATACACAAATAAATGAGGTTACTAAATTAATGGATTGTGTCGATGCTATTTTCAAAGATATTCTCGGGCAATCTACATTAATTTCCAATAGTATTCAAGAAATCACATCTTCCCTTGAAAAATTTTCAACTGAAAAACAAGGGGTTATTACTGTATTTGAACAATTCCGTATGAAATCAGCAGAAAATCAGGCTGAAATTGAACAAATCACACATCAGCTTCAAAACCAATTCAATTCATTCGATAAAATTATTCATTCTACTAAAGCAATGAATGATGCAATTGCAGAATTAGAAGTGTTAGTTTATACATTCAAAGACTAAATGGATCCTAATCATACGATTGCACTCGAACACTTCATTCCATTAAAAAAATTCAAAACAAAAGGCAAAAATCGCAGTTCAAATCGGCGATTTTTGCCTTTCTTATTTTCAGAAAGTGAGTTGTTCTTCTCCATTTAGTGTAAGTTAATAGGCTATTCCTATTTTTCTGTGCAAAAATGAACAACTTATTTTTATCGTTAAATAAGTATCTCACCACATAATTTTTTTAACATATTTTCGCTAAAAATGAGAAATGTGACTTTAGTAGTGAAAAATTCGTTAACATTCTGTGAATTAAATGGTATATTGTTCACTGCAGGAAATTTTATACATAGGAGAATTTAATTACAAATGAAAAATTTAACATTAAGAACGAAAAATGTATTTTTCGCTTTGATTAGTATACTTATCGTCGCGATTGTAATCACTTTAATTAATTATATTATGAGTATGAACAAGACTGTAGATCGTTTAACCTCCGATTCTAAGCAGACAGTTAGCGCTTGGGAAAGAGATATGTCCTCTACAGATGTTGTAAAAGAACTAAAGACTCCCGACCGAGATATTGAATTACAAATGCAAATGCATTTTGATAGATTAGCAGAATTTCAACCTCAGGTCGCTCAAGGTTATTTATTCAGTATTGAAATAGAAGATGGGAATAAAACGAAATTACTTTCTACTTCTACTGATTATTTAAGTGAATTAAAAAAATCTCAAATCAAAATTGGCGATTTATATAAACAAGACAAAATCACATTAGATCTAATAAAAAAGATTAAAAAAACAAAAGAAATTGCCGTTTCTGACCTATATAGTAATAAGACCGGTTCTTGGATTACAGTAATCAATCCTGTATTTAATGATACTAATGATGTAGTCGCATTTTATGGTGTCGATTTCGACGCTAAGCCCTATTTAGATAGTGAATATCATAAAATTAAAATTACGATTAACTATCTCATCGTTCTATTAATTTTAGTAGGTTTATTCCAATATTTCTTCACACGAAAATTATTCCGCCCTCTAGAAAAAATGAGCCATAGCATGGAAAAAGTTGCTGATGGTGATTATTCGATTCAATTAAAAGAAGGAAAAGATGAAATAGGGAAATTATCGATTCAATTTAATAAAATGAGTCATAAAATTGGTATGATGATTGATACGATTAAAACAACTGCCAATCATTCTAGCGTACAAGCTGGGAATTTAAAAGATGAGGCTGCAGCTGCTAGTCAAACACTTGAAATCATCACAAAAGATGTTCAGACGATGTCCAATCGTATTCATTCTCAAAATGAGGCGACTGCCGAAGTGTTAACGTCTATTCAAGAGTTATCGCGTTCAGTTGACTCGATTACCCATAATGTAATGGACGTATCAGAGCTATCAGTTAGTACAGAAGAACATGCAAAAGCAGGCACAACTTCAATTGACGTTCTGCAAAATCAAATGATTAAATTACAAGAGTCTTCTATGAATTCCGTTACAAATGTAACCTCACTGAAAAATCGTTCAAATGAAATTAATAGCATTGTTCAGTTGATTACAGACATTGCGAATCAAACGAATCTCTTGTCTTTAAATGCAGCGATTGAAGCTGCCCGCGCCGGTGAACATGGAAAAGGGTTTGCAGTAGTTGCTGATGAAGTCCGCAAGCTAGCTGAGCAATCTGCGAATTCAGCGAAACAAATTTCTTCCTTAATTCAAGAGGTACAAATAGATACGGATAAGGCCGTAGATTCCTTCAAAGAAGAGGCCGCTCTTGTTGAGGATAGCTCATTATTAGTGAAAAATATGGGCACTACTTTCCAAGAAATCCTTGTAAAAACAGCGAATGTTTCAGCAAGTATGCAAGAAGTTTCGGCTGCAGTTGAAGAAATTTCAGCTGAAAATGAAGAGGTCGCTTCGATTTTTGAACAGCTATCTTCTTCATCTGATGACAATAATAATTCAGTGAAAGAAATTACTGAACAGCTTCATCACCAATATACCGCTTTCGATAAAATTGTAGAGGCTACGTCTGAAACAGATGCTTCTATTTCTAAATTAGAACAACTAATTTCAAAATAAAGGCTGCATGATTCTATACGCTTATCCATCAAGCGTATAGAATCATAAAATAAAATTTACAAACGAAAAGAAGAATTGCTTTTAATTAGCGATTCTTCTTTTTTCTTCGTTGAATTTTAGAAACTTTACATATTGTTTCTCACTACGCACACATATTTTACAAAAGGAAATAGAATGGCTTCTACTTATTCCTTGTCATTAATTTTTAGGGATAAAACAAAAGGAAGAAATCGCATAAAAAAATTCACGATTCCTTCCTTTATCCTCAATCTATGTGGAGAGATAGGATTTATTCTTACCTCTTTATTATAGTTAGAGTTATAACATCAAATTAAGCTTCTACAAGTTCTTTAACATCCGATGAGCGGATTAGGTAGTCAAATGCACTTAAAGCGGCTGTCGCACCTGTTCCCATTGAAATAACGATTTGTTTATAGGCTGTATCGGCACAGTCGCCTGCCGCAAAAATACCTGGTACATTTGTAGCTGCACGTTTATCTGTTACCACTTCACCATGTGCACTTAATTCAACTGCACCCTCAAGGAATTCAGTATTTGGTAATAAACCAATTTGAATAAATACGCCATCCAGGTTAATTGTTTTTTCTTCACCTGAAGCACTATTAATATAAGATAAACCTTCTACCTTACCTTCACCGATAATTTCTGTTGTTAATGCATTTGTGATTACTGTTACATTTGGTAAGCTATGCAGACGTTTTTGTAGCACTAAATCCGCTTTTAATTCGGCACCACGTTGGATAACAGTTACGTGATTTACGATACCTGCTAAATCAATGGCTGCTTCCACACCCGAGTTACCGCCACCTACTACTGCTACATCTTTTCCTTTGAATAATGGACCGTCACAATGTGGGCAATACGCTACCCCTTTGTTTTTAAGCTCTTGCTCACCTTTAACACCTAATTGGCGGTAACGAGCACCTGTTGAAAGAATGACAGTTTTACTTTTTAGAATCGCACCATTTTCAAGTTCGACCTCGATAAGATTTTTCTTCTCTACGCGTACTGCTTTTTGAGATTTCATCACATCTACATCATAGTCAGCTACGTGTGCTTCTAGACTAGAAACAAATTTAGGACCTTCTGTAGCCTGTGTACCGATGATATTTTCAATAGATAATGTATCATTTACTTGACCACCGAAGCGTTCAGCTACGATACCTGTGCGAATTCCTTTACGAGCTGAATAGATAGCCGCACTTGCACCTGCTGGACCTCCACCAATGACTAGTACATCAAATGGATCTTTTTCATTGAATTCTGAACCATCTGAAACAGTTCCTAATTTATTTAAAATTTCTTCTAGTGAAATACGTCCACCTTCAAAGAAATCTTCGCCGCGATATACAGCTGGAACAGCCATGATTTGTTTTGCGTTCACTTCATCTTGGAATGCGCCACCTTCAACCATTGTATGCGAAATATTTGGATTTAAAACAGACATAATATTGAAAGCTTGTACAACATCTGGGCAGTTGTGACAAGTTAAGCTAACAAATGTTTCAAAATGCATTGGCTCTTTAATTGCTTGAATTTGTTTCACAATTGCTTCGTCTACTTTTGGTGCGCGACCGCTTACTTGTAATAAAGCTAGCACAAGTGATGTAAATTCATGTCCTAATGGTAATCCAGCAAATGTGATACCTGATTCTTCACCTACACGATTGACACTGAAACTAGGCGTACGTTTTAATTGCGCTGTTTCAACTGTAATACGAGGTGACATTTGTTCTAAAGTATTTACTAACTCCATCATATTTTTTGATGTTTCATCATCACCAGCACTTACTTTTAATACTAAGTCGCCTTCTAATAATGCTAAATATTGTTTTAATTGCGCTTTGATTTGATCATCTAATACCATTTGTTACTACTCTCTTTAATTATCCTGGCAAAATAAACTAATCCTTCGTCTATATAATCTCTATTAATTTATGAGTACCATTCAAAATCTCTCTAAATGAGTAGTTTTTACACCTCTTTATCTCTCAGTTTAGGATTTGACAGAGAGCGTCGACAATCTAAACTAATTATTTTTAAATTTGGGTAAAAACAGAGCGACAAATACCAATCTATAGACTGATTTTTGTCGCTTGCTGTCCCTTTATCTACTTACAGTTAAAATCTAAAACTAGATTTTACCTACTAAGTCAAGGCTAGGAGTTAATGTTTCTGCTCCTTCTTTCCATTTAGCTGGGCAAACTTCACCTGGATGGTTACGAACGTAAGTTGCTGCTTTAATTTTGTCTATTAATTGAGAAGCGTTACGGCCAATACCATCATTGTTGATTTCCATAGTTTGTACAATACCTTCTGGATCGATTAAGAAAGTTGCGCGTTGAGCAAGACCAGCTTCTTCATCTAAAACATCGAAGTTACGAGAGATTGCGTGAGTTGGGTCACCAATCATTGTGTATTGAATTTTAGAAATAGCTTCTGAATGATCATGCCAAGCTTTGTGAGTGAAGTGTGTATCAGTTGATACTGAATAAACTTCTGCTCCTAAAGATTTTAATTCGTCATACTCAGCTTGTAAGTCTTCTAATTCCGTAGGGCATACGAATGTGAAGTCAGCTGGGTAGAAGCATACTACTGCCCATTTACCTTTTAATGATTCGTCTGTAACTGTTTTGAATTCACCTTGTTGGAAAGCTTGTGCAGTGAATGGTGCGATTTGTTTGTTTACTAATGACATAATTAAATTCCTCCTATATGTGGTTCACTATTAATAATT
>JAGHSJ010000133.1 GCA_018065935.1 Candidatus Kurthia equi | reverse complement strand
GTATCAAGTGAAGTGAATTTTTTTTGCGAACACTAATTCAATGATAGGTATAAAGAGAAGAACCTACGGACAGTAAGCGTCCGTAGGTTCTTTGCTTGTAGGTAGAAATAACAAAAGTAGAAATTTCTACTTTTGTTAGGTGTATATTTGTTAGTTCTACTTATCTTCGTTAAACGCTTCAACCATGAACTCAAATTGACGCTGTTGACGGTCGGTTAACTCGTTTTTCACATAGCTATCAATGAGTTCTTGTAAAATCATATACGTCTTCCCTTCGACCATAAATGAGCCAAGTAAATTCAGTTCGCTATGGATGACTGTTGGGACTTTCAAACTTTTCGTGCTATTTTTTTTCCCGACACCGAGTTTTTTACGTGGTTGTGCAGGCTCGATGGTCATAACAGTTGCTTCAGCAACGGGCGCAACTTTCGCAGGCTCTACTGGTTTTACAGCTGCACTATAGCCAAAATCCATCTCGCTCTTTTTAACAGGTACAGCTGGCTGCATAATCGAAGGCTTTTTCTTCTTTTTGATTAAACCGCCCTTTTCATTACTCATATTTACCAGCCTCCTCAAATTGGCCAAGTTTCGCTTCTAGCTCATCAACCACATCTGCAAATACTTTATGCGCTTTGCGGTCATGCATATCATTATCAGTGATTCCTGTTACATCCCATGCTTTTAAGCGCTCTAAATGTTTAATAACACTTTCCATGACATTATCTTCACCGAATATTTCTTTCGCACGTTCAAGTGTCGACATATCCACGCGACCACCTGGGCGAAGTAGGACAGGTAATACGCCGGCTACTTGAATATCGGCGTCGTAGTTATCCGCCATGAATTGTAAATACTTCACATACGTTTCTGCGCCTTCTAGCGATAGCTCCTGAGCTTGTAAAATGATTAATACATAGTCCGCTGCCATCATCGCATTATCAGAAAAATCGCTAATTGTTGGTGGCACATCAATAAAGATATAATCATAGTCATCCCGAATTGGATCGAGTAATTTCTTGAAATACGATACTTGGTCTAACTCATTTGGTACGTTTGCGTATAAAAATTTAGGGAAATTCTTAAATGACACTTGTGCTGGAATAATATGTAGATTGTCGGTCATTTCAACGATACATTCTTTCAGTGAACCATTTTTGAATCCTTCAAAAATACTCGTTTTAATTTCAGTGACACCGGTAGAGCGTGCAATCAATGTACTCGCATTGCCCTGTGGATCCATATCGACTAATAAAACTTTCTTCCCACGTGCCACTGCTAGTTCCCAGCTCATCATTACAGACACCTTCGTTTTCCCAACGCCACCTTTAAAATTCCCAACTACGATTGTAATTGCCATGCCATCATCTCCTTATTCCATTTATTTGTAAATAAAGTATACCTTACACATAACTACTTTGCAAAAATCTTCTTTGCAAATTTCTACTTTTGTTAAGTATATATTTATTGTTTCGACTTAAAATGACTGAAGTACATTACTCGTTACGCTTAATTATCTAGTAATCAGATATCCTTGAAATTAAATGTTTTATTGAGACAGTCTTTATAAATAACAAAAAATATGTATTTTCCCATTTAAAGGATTTTATAATTAGAGTGATAAAGTAATGAGATTTAAGAAGGAGCTATTATGGAAATTAATTTATATGTAGATGATTTAAGGAAAATACCTGAAGGTTTTATAGGGGCGCGAAACTTTGAAGAAGCTGTAGATTATCTATCTAAACATAAAGTTCATATTTTAAGTTTAGATCATGATTTAGGTTCTTATCCAGATGGCAGCATACGTAAAACTGGTTATGATTTATTAAAATGGATCTGTGAAAACGAGATTTCTATTAATAAGATTTATATTCACACAGATAACCCAGTTGGAAGAGAGAATATGTTTGAGACATTAAAAGCAGCGCGAAAGAGAAATTTTATAAGTCATGATACCTTAATTTATCATTACGGCATTGTACCAAATCGAATGGATTAATCTCGTAGGTAGAGCGTGTTATGGGTAATATACGATTTTAATGATACAGTATCAAATTTTCATTTAAAAATATTATTTGAACGTTTATATTTACTTTTGTTTTTGGAAGCTTTATCACTTAGAAAATCGATAATCAAAACATGCACCACTTAGTACACGCAATTGTATAAGGTGGTGCATTTTAACTAAGGAAAGTTCCCCTTTAATTTACAATTACTTATCAAATATCTTCTTTTCAAATTTCTACTTTTGTATTTTTGTGAATCTAAAAACAGCTAAATCTTATCTATCAACGCTTTGAATTGTTTTTCTTAATCAAATAACTTCTATAATCACTAAGGAATACTTAACAAAAGTAGAAATTTCCACTTTTGTTAAGTATTTATTTATTATTTCTACTAATCAAAAATCCCCGTAATTAAACGAGGAATATCCCCATGAATAATACGAACTTAGATGAGGCAAAATCACGGGAATTTTGTATATAAGTCGCGAATAAGCGAATGGTAAAAGTGCGGCAAGTAGCCGTCTGCGACCACTAGATTACCATATCTTTACCATCGTAGGGCCCTGTCAAATTTATGCGGATTTATAAAGTTAAGATGATATTAGGTTACCAAACCCCGAATTGGGAGCTTTATCGGTGTATATTTCTCCATTATGTACTTCCCTAACTCTGTTGACTTTAATTCCTTTTTGGCAATTTTTACTTCTTGATTTTTGGTCATAGACGTTATACAATCGCTCTATATTTAGTTAAAAAACACACGCGATTTGCTCCCTTCATAATGTTTCGATTTAAATTAGACACTTAAATCATAAAACAGTATTATGAAAAGTGCAAATCGTTTTTTTTTCTTCCTTAGAGCCACAAGGGATTAAAACACTACACACCTACTATTTCCTTGCGAAAATAGTTAGGTATGTATCAAGCAAAGGTGGAGTTAACAAAAGTTACACAGGGCACTCTGCTATTGTATATAAAAACAAAGTAATAGATATCCACCCTAGAAACAAAGGTGATAAACCAACTTATATGAGTTTTGATAAATGGATTAAAGATTTTAAAACTACAAAAGTAGTTAGATATAAAGATTCCAAAAAAGCTTCAAAAGCAGGAACTTATGCTTGTGGTATGGCAACACTTTTAGACAACTTTTATGAGGGGTGCTCCAAAGCTTATGGGGCACCGAATCAGCTTGACATGGAGCCTCTCTGTGCATGACTTTTTATGACAGGAATCCAGCTATATTAGG
>JAGHSJ010000406.1 GCA_018065935.1 Candidatus Kurthia equi | reverse complement strand
CATACAGCTATTCCCCCTTTAAGCATAGCTTATATATTCTATATTCGATTTTATAAAATACTCAGCTGCTTTTAACAAGAAAAAAAGGCAGAATTGCTCTAGGAGCAATTCTGCCTTTTTTAAAACTAGAATGTATCAATTATTGTAATAATTGAAGTACACCTTGTGGTTGTTGGTTAGCTTGAGCTAACATTGATTGAGCAGCTTGAGTTAAGATGTTATTCTTAGTGAATGCCATCATTTCAGAAGCCATATCTGTATCACGGATACGAGATTCAGCAGCTGTTAAGTTCTCAGCTGATGTACCTAAGTTGTTGATTGTGTGTTCTAAACGGTTTTGTACAGCACCTAATTTAGAACGAGTTTTAGAAACTTCGTTAATTGCTGAATCAATAGCTGTGATTGATTCAGATGCAGCACCACCAGTGCTGATGTCGATGTCACCAGCAGAAACTGCTAATTTTGTAGCTGACATTGTTGCAATAGAAAGTGTAATAGTTTGTCCAGCGTTTGCACCAATTTGGAATACTAAACCGTCTTTTTGACTACCGTCAAGAAGTTTTTTGTTATTGAATTCCATTTGGCTAGAAATACGAGTGATTTCTGATTGTAATTGACTTAATTCATCATTTAAGTTTGAACGGTCATTCGTATCTTCATCATTCGTATCGTTACGAGATTGAACTGCTAATTCACGCATACGTTGTAAGATTGCGTGAGTTTCATTTAAGCCGCCTTCAGCAGTTTGAATTAATGAAATTGAATCGTTAGCATTTTTTGAAGCCATGTTAAGACCAGAAATTTGTCCGCGCATTTTTTCTGAAATTGCTAAACCTGCAGCATCATCGCCTGCACGGTTAATTTTGAAACCTGAAGATAATTTTTCTAAGTTTTTAGATGCTGCTGCATTGTTTGCAGTTAAGTTACGGTGTGTATTTAAAGCAGCAATATTGTGTTGAATTCTCATTATGAGATTCCTCCTTGAATTTGTTTTTTGATTCCACGTCCCTGTGGAGTTGTTTGGTATCTCTACCTTACACTATATATATCGATGTAAGTTAATAGATGTTTAGTCCTTTTCAAAAAAAAAATTAAAAGTTTTTTAATTGATTGATTAGACTTTCTTCAACTTGCATTGCCTGACGATTTTCTGCTTGAATAGCTTCAAAAATCTCTTGGCGATAGATTTTCACTTCTTTCGGTGCTTCAACGCCCAATTTAATTTGGTCGCCGTCAATGCCGACAATTTTTACTTCGATGCCGTCTCCGATAATAATGGATTCCCCGAGTTTACGTGTCAGTACAAGCATTAACGTACACTTCCTTCCTTACTTCTCAATGGATAACGAAGTGGATGATGGGCACTTTCACTTAAAACAATTTGTTGGCCTAATTTTTTCTGTGCATTAATGACAATTGGCGCGAGTAAATTCATCGTTGAATTTTCTAGTGAATCTTTTAATGTTAATAGGCTATAGACGAGCACTTCATCTGATTCGTCAATTTCCAGTTTTTCTTCGTCCACTTTTTCTAAATCAAAAGCATAGTCTTTTTTGAAATCGAATGGGTAGGCGGCCATGAAACCGACTGATTGAGTATTCACAGATTGTAAAATGATAAATGGTGATTTTTCTGCTAATGGAATCAAAACAAATTGTTTTTCATCTTCAAATGCAGGGATACCTTGTGGAAACTCAATAATTGTCGTTGGATCAATGGTCACTTCGCCTAAAAACTTCGTTTGAATTTTCATGTCTATTCTCCTTTAATAACCGATGTTTCGACGCTCTCGCGCTGTAGTAACTGGCCACTTACTTTACCCGGCGTGTAATTATGGACTACATCGCCTAATTGGACATCAATCTGTGGTTTATTCGCTTGGGCGTGAATAGTTAAATTCCCCGCTTGATAGCTGATTTTCACTGCTCCGATAGAAGGGATAAATTGAATGCCTAGTTTTTGCTGTTCAAATGTATCATGCCGTTTCGCAATATTCGCTAATGTTGCGCGACCATTTGCCTGTTTGAGATTCATCATCTCATTGCCTTCTGATACACGTCTCGCAATTCCGCTCATTACAGCTGATTTCCCTTTTTGCGCTGCTTGTTCAATGGCTTCTTTTGTTGTTAGTAGACCTAACTCACGATAAGCTTGCGAAGAATCAATGGTTAATTTTGCATCTGTGTGGCTCATTTCTAATGTAGCGGCTGGTTGCTTAATCGTTTGTTTGGCAGGTGTTTGTTTCATATACTGCTGTGGCTTGGATATATTTAAATCGACTTTGGCGTCTTGGATATGAAGCTGTATTTGATCTAATTTCATGTGATTCACCTCGAATAACAAAATGCCCCTATTTCTGTCTGAACAAGTTCCGAATAAAATTCTGTGTGAACCACTTCATCTTATCCATCTTTGCGAGACTAAAATTAAGAGCATCTCCTTTTTTAATTTGTTGAACTTAGCGAATAAAATCGACCAATGTTGCTTGAATGATTTTTGCACCAACTGATAAGGCAGCTTGATGTGTCGATTCTTCCGTAATCATTTGTGTAATTGTTTTTTCATATTCTACATCTTCGTTATTTGACATCTGCTTTGTAACGACTAATTTTTGCGAACTTAGGCGATCAGCCATTGTATCGACACGATTTTCTTTCGCCCCGACACTAGCTTGTAATTGAAGGGTTTTATCAATTTGTACTGTGGCATCAGTTAATAATGAAGAAATATCTGTCGCTGTTTTTCCACCATCTAATGCAACTTGAACATTTGATATAAATGCATCAATTCCAGTAAATAAATCCTTGCCATTCACATTGACGGGTAATTGAATACCATCATAAACTTCAATTTTCACTTGTTCTGTATTTCCACCTAAAGTAGCTATTTGTCCTGCTGATGCATTCGCAGTTGAATCGGCAAATAGAGGTGTGGTTGTCGCTGTACCAGAGAATAGATATTTTTCTCCCTGCTGTGTATTGGCTACATCACGCATTTGCATACGAATTTGGTCAATTTCCTTTTGGATAGCTTTACGGTCATCATCAGTGACAGAATCTGTACCTGCTTGAATTAATAAATCTTTAACACGTGATAAGCCATTATTTACTTGTGAAAGTGCTGAATCTGTTGCATCTAACCAGCCGGCTGCTTCATCTAGATTACTTGAAAATTGTTCATTTTTTGCTAGTGTTGTTCGGTAGTTCATGCCTTTCACTGTTGCGACTGGATCATCAGATGGACGTGTTAGCTTTGAACCAGATGCTAATTGGTCTTGTAATTTCCCCATTTTATTGTAGCTATTACTTAAGTTATTCAACATATTATTTGAAAGCATTGATTGTGTAACGCGCATATACTTACCCCCCTATAATCCTACTCGGCCCATGCCGTTAATGATTTTGTCTAAAGTTTCATCCATTACTGTAATCATTCGAGCAGAAGCATTGTACGCTTGCTGGAACATGACCATATTTGTCATTTCTTCATCTAATGATACGGAGCTAACAGACGCACGATTGTTAGAAATCGTTAATTGTAAATTAGTAGAGTTCGATGCCATTTTGATTGCCTGTTGCCCTTTAACCCCAATATCCCCAATCATTCCTTGATAGAAGGTTTGTGTAGATGCATTGCCTAAACCTACTAATAATTTTGTTTTTAAGTTCGACATAGCAATGGCATTTTCACCATTCCCTGCTTCCCCTGGACGGCTTGAAACTGCCACTAAATTAAAGTTTTTCAGTGCATCGGATACTTTCATATTACTTGCCGATAAAGGTTTCGACGGGTCGATTGGTACGAAGAATTCGCCACCCAAAACAGATGGTGTGATTACATTACCAGCTGCATCTTTTTCCTCATACGTATAACCAGATTTATGGATTTCATTAAACGCTGTTGCAAATTCATATGCTAATTTATCAAAGCTTGCTAATGTATCGGATAATAATCCCTTCGTAGACATATCACCTGCTGCATTTGTTTCGACATAACCGTAACTGTTTGTAAGACTTTTCAGCATTCCCATACCTTCAGGCATATTGCCCATCTTAATAACGGTACCGTCTAGAGAGCTTGTAAATTGTGCAAATGGCATAAATGTGTCTGAACCATCGAAATCAGGATTGCTAATAGCACCAGCTGCATCTTTTATTTCTGTTTGTGCAGTTAAAGTGGACGCTTTATTTCCTTCAACTAATTTTACAGAGGTTCCATCTGCTGTTTTCATGGAGATGGTATAGCTACCCTCCGCGATGTCTTTGGCATTCCCACCACTTGCTACTTTCTCAATGCTGATTGGCATGTATTGTGAAAGCTCATCGACAAGTAAATCGCGTGCATCGTATAGATCATTTGGTAAATAGCCATTAACTTCTGTAGTTTTAATTTGCTCATTCAATTGTGCAAGTTGCGTTAAGATAGAATTCACATTTTTTGTTTCTACATTAATTTGGTTTTTTAAATTGGATTGAATTTGTGAAATTTGTGTCGTTAAGTAGTTAAATGAATCGGCTAGACTTGCGGCTTTTTCAACTGCTACTTGACGTGTTGCACTGCTTTCTGGCGATGTGCTTAATGTTTGCATTGCTGCATAAAATTCGTCAAACGCTTTATTTAAGCCATATTCAGAAGGTTCAGTGACAACATCCTCGATTTGTGAAATTGCCTCTGTTTTAGAACCCCAATAGCCTAATTTTGTTGTTTCTTGACGGAATTGTGTATCAATAAATTGGTCACGTATACGTGTGATTGCGCCTGCCTGTGCCCCTGTTCCTAAATACCCCGGAATTTTAGGTGAGTTCATGCCGATTCCTGGGAATCCCGCAGTTGCTTCCATATTCACTCGTTGGCGAGAGTAGCCAACAGTATTGGCATTGGAAATATTATGTCCAGTTGTGTAAAGTGCTGATTGTTGCACACTAAGTCCACGTTTACTTGTTTCTAATCCCATAAAAGTTGAAGCCATTTATGAATTCACTCCTTTTTTTCATAAAATCACGTTTCATATTCTATTGTATTAATCGGACTAATTGACATAATCTGAAGTCTTTCTATAAAAAAATGCGATGATACGAACGCATCATCACATGAGAAATTATTTATGCTCTTGAATCAAACTGACCTTTTTTTATCACTTTGCGACTGCCAGCAGTAGCACCATAGTTTACTTGCTCCTGCTGTGGCTGTAATAAATCTAATGTTAAATTAACAAATTGCAGAGATTGGAAAAGTAATTGCTGATTTAAATCATTTTGCTCTTTCAATTTTTCAATTGTTTGAAACAATTCATCTCGCTTAGCTGAAAGATTTACCCGTTCTTGTTCATTTGCATGAATGAGTAGCTCAGAAACCGTCGCTTCTGCCGACTGAATGCCACGTTCTTCAAAAAATTTCACAACCGCCTGTTGACGCTGCTCCTCTAATTTGGAAATAGCTGCAACATGCATCTGTTCATTCTTCATCGCCGTATTTAGTCCTTCAATATCGGATATCTTCAACACTTCTGTCTTTTGAAATGCCAGCTTCAACAAACTACGATGCATCATATTTAATTTATCCATAATCGCTATAATTTGATCAATTGACATCTGTTATTGCTCCTTTATTACGGGCGATAATATTTCAATAAGTCCGTCGCCAATTTATTCGGGTCTACTTTGTACGTACCAGCTTCAACTTGTTGCTTTAAAGCCTGCACTTTATCTGCTCGTTCAGTTGAATAATTTTTTATTCCCTGAAGGTCTTTAGCTTGAGAAGAAATTTCGAGATGATCCTCAAAGCTTGCTGCAGTCTTTTTCGTTGCCTCTGCTTTAAGCTGCTGATTTTTGTATGGATTGATTGGATTCACACCGTAATTATTAATCTTCATGTTGATTTGACCTCCTTCTTTTAAAGTTGTACTTATTATGTCGGCAGTTTCCACTATAAATTTAGTAACAATTACATAATAGAGTAAGTATAACTATTTGCAAAACTATTCAGTAGTACATTCGACATATAACGGTTGGAAATTCCGTACTTATTTAGTCTTTTCCTTATTTATTCGTTTTTTTGTCCGATAAATATGTACCTTTATCCTGTTTTTGAACAGACGCGCGAAACTCTTTTGCGGCTTCTATCTTTCTCAAATCACCTTTTAAATTTTGCTGACAACTCATACAAAGCTTACCGCTAGTCGTTAATTTACCACATGAGTCACATGGATAGCCTAAGTTAGGGAAAAGTGCAGGTTGTAAACGTCCTTTACGTACCCAAAGATGTAAGAGCCTTTCTTCTACACCTGTTACTTCTATGATGCGCTCAATTGTAGCTGCACGATTTTCTCTTTTGCGTAAGAAACGATAGACCACTTCGTACATATCTTCCTCAGCTGCAGCACATTTACTGCAAATTTCTCGAATCCCATTATAATTAAATAATTCGTTACATTTTGGACAATTTCTAACTTCACCCATGAATTAACCCCCTAGATGTTCTCTTTACTTACTATTATTTTCGGCATTTTTCTACCGTAGTTTATTTATTTTTCATTTTTTGGCAGATATTAGGGCGATGAAATCTATTTTTTCAATGCCTGCTTCATATAATGCGGTTGTTGCATGCTGACGCGTTGTGCCTGTTGTGACTAAGTCATCAACAAGTAGAATACGTGACTTCTCACTCCCTATTTTAGTCTTTATAGTAAATAATTGCGACACTTTTTCACGTACTTCCTTCGTTTTCTTACTTTGCTGTTCAGGTGTTGCCTTAGCTAAATACTGTTGAAAAGGGAGATTTGCTGCCTGTAAGATGGCATTCATATGTGAAAAGGTCCGTTTTTTCTCCATTAATGGATGCATAGGGACGGGCATAAGAATATCAAAATCATAATGTTTAAGCTTTTGTTTCAATGCCTTTGCAAAAAAAGCTGCCACGCGAATATCTTGATGAAATTTAAATTGATGAAGCACTTTCTTCATCCATTCATTATAAAAATAAATAGCATCCTTCTCTTGTGAATAGTGAATTTGCTCTTCACAATTTGCACAAAGCTCAAACGTCGGCTGTCCTCGTAGCAATTGTTGCCATGAATTCTTCGTAGCGAGGGGTTGCTGACAAATTAGACATTCAGCCATTGTCATCACCGATTTCATTCAGACGTCGAATTTCATCACAGGCTGCATCCATTTGTTTTGTTATACCATGATGATAAAAAATCACCTGACCAGTCGGCATTTCTTTTGAACGTCCCACACGTCCACTAATTTGAATAAGGGCATGCGCATGGAATATCCGACGTTCTGCACCAACAATTGCGACCTGTAAATTCGCAATGGTAATTCCTCTTTCTAAAATAGTCGTCGTCAATAAACCGGATACTTGACCATCTCGCAATTGTTGAACATAGGGTTTTCGCAGCTCTTCTTTCGCATGAACAGCTTGGATGCTCGCGTCATAGGCTTGAATAAGTGGCAAAGCGATATGCATTAATTCAATCGTTGGGAAGAAAAGAAGAAAGGGCTTTTTTTGCTGTAAGCATTGTTGGATCCACTGCGCTAATTTCTTAGGTAGCTTTCCTTTTCGTAACTTCCGTTCATAGCTCCAAAGACTTTCATACTGTGGCGTCGGCAAATCCGCTCCATGAAAACGGCGTGCTAAAAAAGAATAACTTTTATTATGTAGATAAAGCTGCCGTTGTTTTTTAGTAGGGGTGGCAGTAACAATAATGGTTCGTGCCTTCTCATTTTTTGCTTTTTGAACAGCATATTGTAATTTCTTATCGTAACTATAAGGAAATGCATCTGCTTCATCGACAAGAATCAAATCGAATGTATGTTCAAAACGTAAAAGCTGGTGCGTTGTTGCGAGAACAAGCGGTGCATATTGCTTTGGATGACCACTACCACCATAAAATGCTTGGACCTCCGTCTTTTGAAAAGCTTGCTGTAGGCGTGGCAACAGCTCCAATACAACATCCGTACGTGGCGTAGCTAGGCAGACTCTTTTCCCTTGCTGAAGAGAAGATTCGATTAGAGGAAAAAGCATTTCTGTTTTCCCTGCACCTGTTACTGCATGGATTAAATAATCAGTAGACATCGCCAAACATTCGTTTACTACGCGCTGTTGCGCTGGTGTCAATTGGCCATTCCATGTCATTTTAGGCTGTTCACTCTGTTTGATTTTAGGTCCAGTCCATTGAACCAATTGGCTACAGTTACTAATACGCCCCATATTAAAACAATCCAAACAGTAGCTACATGGCCCCTGACACTTACTACAGAAAAAAGGATAGAGATGTTGACTATGGCATCTGCGACAGCGTTTTTGCTGAATACCCGATTGCCTCTCAATCAACTTATATTTTATATGATATTGAATAGTTTGGTTTAGAAAAGGCAAATGATCTTCAAGCCAAATACGACCACTTAGAAAGCTTTGCAGTTGTGGATCAACTAGAGGGAAGGGGATTTTACTAGGGAGATGTCGGATTCTCATTAGCTTCTTCACAATGAAAACCTCCATTTTATAAAAAAAACACCTAAAGCTCGGAAGCTCTAGGTGTAATTTATGTAGAATATTGTTTAGTGCGTTTAGTGTATCATTTTAATTTGAAAAATGATACACCCAATTTCGACAAACTTTTAGAAATTATGATTTTTTCTTAAACCAGCCCATCCCGATTGAGCCTTCACCTAGATGCGTACCAATAACAGGACCAAAATAACTTAGTTTAAAATCACATTGTGGATACTTCGCTTGTAACTGCTCTTTCCACTCATTTGTTTCTTCACGACAGTTCGCATCAATAATCGTCACATCTAATGCGCCATGAACTTCTGTCGCTTGCTGCAATAATTCCTCTACACGATTTTTCGCCTTTTTACGGGTACGAATTTTTTCAAACGGTTCGATGACTTTGTTTTCAAAGTGTAGCACCGGTTTAATTTGCAATAAGCCACCTAGTAAGGCTGCCGCTGCCGATAAACGCCCACCACGTTGTAGATGTGCTAAATCATGGACAATGAAGTATGCTCCATTTGTTTGACGCATCTCTTCAAGTAGTGGCAGAATTTCTTTTGCATTCTTACCTTCTGCAGCTAATTGCGCCGCACGAATTGCATAAAAACCTTGCATTGCTGCAGCGATTTCACTATCAAATCCGTATACATCTATGTTTTCTACCATTTGTCCCGCTTGTAGTGCACCTTGATATGTGCCACTAATTCCACTCGATAAATGAATAGTGATGACTTCATCATAATCTTTCGCTAGCTCTTCAAATTTTGTAACGAATTTACCAATTGGTGGCTGAGTTGTTTTTGGTAATTCCTTTTCATTGCGTACTTTATCATAAAAATCGCCTACAGTAATATTCACTTCTTCTTCATAGGTTTCATTATTGATGACAACGCTTAAAGGTACCATGTGTATATTATGTTTTTCTCGCTCATCTTTAGTTAAATAAGCTGTACTATCCGTTACAATTGCAGTTCTCATAGTTTTCGCTCACACTCCTAATGCTATTCATTTTATCGGATTTATAACTTAATTGGAAACAAAAAAACTCTTATTAGCTAATTTTGTATTATATTATCTTAAAATAACGAGCAACGCCCATTTTTCAGCAAATACTTCTAGTTCTTAAAAATTTAAATTGAAGTGACTCCCGCTTTTAAAAGATGTGATTTTTCGATTTTAGCATTAAAAACGCCACTCCCGAAAAAAAATTTTAAAAGAAGATTCATTAGAAAGAACTGTTTGCTCTAAGTAGTGCTCCATCAGTTCGTGAAAGTCCACAAAAAAAGCTCAAATGAAGTGGCTTTGTCCTATACTTCATTCGAGCGTAGCAGTTTACATATTAATTAGCGGCACTACCAATTGCCTGTAGCGAAGTAACCTTCCAGCCTGAGCTTTCTTTTACAAACTGTGTTAGCTGTTTGCCTTCATCTCTCGCCTTATTATTATCTTGCTTCACTTCCACAACTACATCCGCATACACATAGGCACGGTCCCCACTGTATTCTGTAATTGTCACATTGTCAACCTGTCTATTTATATCAAAGTTATCGAAAATTTGCTGAGAATTATCTAAATCCTCCTGCAAATCAAACCCTTCTGGACTTTGCGCGAGCACATTTTTATAGCGTGTAATATCTTTCGCGTTAAATGCCGCAATATATTCTTCAAAAGCAGCTAAGATAGCTTCTTCATCCGCTTTTGGAATATTTTTTGCAGCTTCAACTTCGCCATCCACTACTGAAAAACCTTCGCCTTCTGCAATTTGATCAACATCTTCCTCAGGTGCTTCAGTTGCATTCATTGCTACACTTGTCTCTTCCTTTTGAGGTTCTTTACTTATTGTTGAATCCTCTGTTGCCTTTTTTTCTGCACTCTCTTTTTCTGTATTATCTTTATCGGTATTTAAAGCTTTATCTTTTTCTTCAACTACCTGTTTCTGTTCTGTATCTTGTTGTGTGATCTCGGTTGATTTTTTTTCTCCATCCTCTATCGAACCCGATTGATCCGTAGTTGATGTAGAGTCATTTCCACAGGCTGTTAGCAATAATACGCATGCCGCAGAAAAGAATAAATGTTTAAATGACATGGTTCTAAAACCCCCCTCGCCTATTGTAGCATGGAATATATTCACAATCTTCAATAAAATTCGCACACTTTAATAATATGGACGAATATGTAAAGAAATAGTTACAGAGTTTTTCATTTTTCGATATCAATAGTATGCTAATGTAACAAAAATACGGCAATAGATATGATTTCAAACTAGATATACAGCTTAGCTAGAAGGAGTGAATTCCTACTTACTATATTTTTCGGGCAAGGGAGATTTTGCGTAATAACCATAAATTCAAAAATTTCACTTTAAATTCGGTTTTCTTTTTGGAATATATCACTTTTAAAGAATCAAACCGTATCCTTCTACTACTTAGTAGCTACGGTAAATGAATACGACTTAAGGTGTAGGGCTAATCCCTACGTCGCAAGCCTAACTATTCATTACTATATGACTAAAAGAAAGAAAAGAGTTGCTCAAGAAAATCCACACAGCGATTTTCTTAAACAACCCATACTTTTATAAAATAGTAATTAACGTACTTCAACCCAACCATTTTTAATAGCTGTCACAACTGCTTGTGTGCGGTCATTTACATTCATTTTTTGTAGAATGCTTGAAACGTGATTTTTTACAGTTTTTTCAGAGATGAATAAAGACTCACCAATTGCACGGTTACTTTGGCCATCTGTTAATAATTGAAGAACTTCACATTCACGTTTAGTTAATAAGTGGAATGGACGACGAATTTCTGTTTGATGGAAATTCCCTTTGTTTTCACGTTCGCTTAGGCGACGGTATTCAGCTACCAAGTTGCGTGTTACTTTTGGATGTAAGTAAGATCCACCATTTGCTACAATTTTAATTGCGCTTACGATTTCATCTGCATCCATTTCTTTTAGCATATAACCAAGTGCACCTGATTTTAAAGCATGTGATACGTATGATTCATCATCATGAATTGAAAGCATGATTACTTTTGCATCTGGGTATTTTTCGATTAATTGTTCTGTTGCTTCTACACCGTTCATTTGAGGCATATTGATGTCCATTAATACAACATCTGGAGAATGCTCTTCATATAAACGAACTGTTTCTGTACCGTCTTCGCCTTCTGCAACTACGTCAAACGAATTTTCAAAGTCTAAAATTCTTTTTACACCTTCACGGAAAAGTTGGTGGTCATCTACGATAATTATTTTTGTCATGTAATTATTCCTCCTAGAAAAGCTTCAGTTTCTAACTGTATATTTATTTTTTTGGTGCAATTGGTATCGTCACGATTACAGAAGTCCCTTGTTGTGGTACAGATTTTATTTCCATCTTACCACTTAATAGGTCAACACGCTCGCGCATGCCCACTAAGCCAAAAGATCCCTTTTTACTAACGGATGTGTCAAACCCAATGCCATTATCTTTTATGGAGATAACTACATTGTCTTTTTTCCAAATAAAAGTAACAACTATTTCGTTTGCTTTCCCATGCTTGATACCATTATTAACACATTCTTGCACTAAACGAAAGATGGCAACCTCATAGTTTGGTTTTATACGAACGACTTCCCCTAATGAAGAAAAATGTATGTCTGTATTTTTATTATAATCTTCTACAGAATGCAAATATTTTTTTAGTGTTGGTACAATCCCTAAATCATCAAGTGCCATTGGTCTCAAATCATAAATGATTCTTCTGACCTCATGCAATGCGTCTCGAACCATGCCTTTTAAAGACAAAATTTCTTCGAGCGCCTGTTCAACTCCCTTTTCACTATACGTTCTATTGATTAAATCGGTACGTAACAAAACATTGGCAAGCATTTGAGCAGGACCATCATGAATCTCACGAGAAATTCGCTTACGCTCTTCTTCTGTCGCTTCAATGATTTTAATTGTAAAATCCTCTTTTAGCTTCGCGTTTTCAAGCGCTGGTCCAACCTGTTTTAAATCATAAGTTAAATAATTTAAAACGACATTTACTTGATTTACTAAGTTATCCGCCTTCTCAATTGTCTCTAAGAGGCTTCTCATTCGTCGTTCTAAATCATCACGACGTTCACGCAAAATCTTTTCTTCTGCCTGTACTACGGAATGACGAATTTGAATCTGATTTGCTTGTTCATACGCTTCTTTCACCTGTTGTTCCGTATAAATCTTAAAATTTCTAGAAACTTCAGCTAAGTACTGACGCGCAGTTTTTGAACTTTCTTCTAATAAATCATTCTCTTCTATGATATTCTTTATCTTATGACGAATATCCTCTAATTCAAGTTTCATATCTTCAAAAGAACTACGACTTTGTTCACTAATTGTAAAAATATCAGTCTTGGACTCATCAATGGTTTTTACCATTCGGTTAAACACTAAATCAAGCGACTTTATATCAAATTTATCCTGCGCCATATTCATACCCCTTACAATTTATGCTACATTGAAATCTTTAGGTTAACCTGGAATTTGTTAATTATATTTTTAATGATTTCTTTTGTCTATTTAATTATAACATTTTTGTGTCAAAACTATATAGA
>JAGHSJ010000171.1 GCA_018065935.1 Candidatus Kurthia equi | reverse complement strand
ATTTTATGATATTTATTTACCCTTTTTTCAAATTCTTAGTCTATTTATCAGATGTACCATTTAAAATCTATAGCGTAATTAATCAAATATTTTTGTGTTTTTAGAAAAAACGCCCTTCCTTAATCGGAAGAGACGTTTCTTTTAATTCTATATTCAACGGTATTCACCCCAAGTTTATCGCACATTCTCCGATAGTCTTGCGTCCATAAATGCTATTATAACGCGACTTTAATTCGTTATCCCCATACGTAGCTTCTCTGCCACCATGGCAATGAATTCTGAATTCGTCGGTTTTTGCTTCATATGATGTGAAGTATACCCAAATAATTTTGAAACCGCATCGTGATTTCCACGATTCCAAGCTAATTCGATTGCATGGCGAATTGCACGTTCTACACGAGTTGATTTTGTTTCAAATTTATCAGCAATTGCAGGATATAATGCTTTTGTAATCGAACTTAATAAATCTGGGTCATGATAAACCATTTGGATAGCTTCACGAATATAGCCATATCCTTTAATATGAGCGGGCACACCGATTTCTTTAATAATCGCTGTTGTAAGTGAATCAATTGAGCGATTCTCATTTTGATTACTATTATCAACCGTTCCACGCTTTGTCTTGCGTGTAGCACATTCGATAATTTTTGCTTCTAGGCGTGAAAATTCAAAAGGTTTTAGCATAAAATAAGCTGCTCCAAAGTCACTCGCCTGTTTCATAACATCCTCTTGTCCAAAAGCAGTTAACATGATAACCTCTATTGATTTTAATCTTTCATCTTGATGAATTTCCTCTAATACAGCTAACCCGTCTAAGTGAGGCATAATTATATCTAGAATTAACACATCTGGAACACTTTCTTCAAGTAAATTTAAACACTGTCTCCCATTGGATGCCGTGTGTATTACCTCTATATTATCATTTCGTTTCAAAAAGGCTTCAAGTGTAGAAACGAGTTCACGATTATCATCGGCGATTGCTACTTTTATTTGTGTCACTCTCTTTTCCTCCTTAGCCAATAGTAAAATTGCATCAGCTTGTCGTTCTCTTGTCTATATTGTATCAAATAAACACATAAAAAAAAACGACTATTGTCGAATTTTAGACTGAACAATTGTTTGAATATACTGTTTTTTCTTACTTATAATACATTAAGTAGTATTTTTCACAGTAAATCACTTAAACTTTTGTTTATATTTTAATAATTTGTCGAAAAAAAATGACATTCCAAACATTTACATTACAAATGTTTGGAATGTCATTTATTGTAACTCAGCTTTAATAACTTCTTTTTGATTTTCTGCTAACTCCACAAGTTCCTTGGCATGTTGGAAGGTTTTCTCTGTCACAGTTTGACCTGACATCATACGACTTATTTCATCTATACGGTCATTATTTATCAATTCGCTAAGTGAAGTGAATGTACGATTATCTTCTTCCTGCTTACGAATATAATAGTGATGGTCTGCCATAGCTGCAACTTGCGGTAAATGTGAAATACATAATACTTGTGAATTCATTGAAATCAAAGAAATTTTATCAGCAATAGCTTGTGCAACTCGGCCACTAACACCCGTATCCACTTCATCAAATATAATAGATGTAATACCCATTGACGAAGAAAAAATAGTTTTTAAAGCAATCATAATACGTGATAATTCCCCACCTGAAGCAATCTTAGTTAAGGGTTTCGGTGGCTCTCCGATATTAGTTGAAATATAGAAGGTAACATTATCACTACCATTTCCATCAAAACTACCTTCACCCAAATTCGTAATCTGAACAATTAATTTAGCCCGTTCCATATATAATTCCTGTAATTGAACCATAATTTTTTCCGCTAATTGTGTTGCGAACTTTTTACGAATAGATGTTAATTTTTTTGCCTGCTCTGCTAGCTTGATTTCAAATTCTTTCACGCGTTTTTCATTTCTTTGAATGTTTTCATCACTGTTTTCTAGTGTTGCTAACTCTTTACCAATTTGCTCACGATAATCTAAAATTTCACGTAAAGTATGACCGTACTTACGTTTCATATTTTGAATTAACGCCAACCTTTGTTCTACTTCATTTAAACGTTCTGGATCAAATTCCATTTCATCCAATATATTTTTCATTGTAAAAGCAGCCTCTTGTAATGTGTAAAAAGCTTCTGAAACAAGTGTCGATTGCTCTTTAAATTGCTCATCTACATTTGCTACATCTTCTAAATCACGCATAGCCTGTCCAATCCAATCCAGACCTTTAGATTCCCCTAAAATCGCTTCGTGTGCATGGGAGCTTCCTTCAAAAATTTTATGAAAGTTATTTAATCGTTTTCGCTCTTCCAATAAATCCGTTTCTTCATTCTCTTTAAATTCACATGCATCAATTTCTTTAATCTGGAATGAATATAAATCTATTTTCTGTGCAATTTGTTGTTCTCCTAAAGATAATGCGGCTAATTCACTTTTTAATTGGCGGTATGAATCATACAGTGTTATGTACTTTTCTTTTTCTGGCTGAATGGCTTCCCCCGCAAATTGATCTAATAAATCAATATGATGTCGATCATCCATTAATTCCTGTGATTCATGTTGCCCATGAATATCAATAAGAGTCGCTCCTACCTCTCGTAACATTCCAATAGGCATCATCTTCCCATTAACACGGCAAATACTTTTTCCACTTTCATACAAATCACGACGTAGTATAACCGTTCCTTCATCTATATCAATACCTAATTCTTCACATTTTTCATACGCTGGGTGTGGTTGTTCAGGCAATGTAAAGAGGCCCTCTAATTCAGCTTTCTTCGTGCCATGACGAATAAACTCCTGAGAACCCCTGCCACCTGCTAATAATTGAACAGCATCGATTATAATCGATTTTCCTGCTCCTGTTTCACCCGTTAAAACGGTTAAACCCGTTTGAAACTCCACCGTTAATTCGTCAATAATTGCAAAATTTTTAATTGATAGCTCTTTTAACAAGATACGTCACCCCTAAAATCAATTATGCCTGTTGTCTGATTCCATCTGTATTTGTTATATCGAATAGAAAGCTGATAGAAATGCAAATTCAGGCATTCTATCAGCTTCTGTCCCTCTAACAAGTTATTTATTGAATCTTCGCTAGGCTTAACATCAAACAGTATAACATGATGCTCAATTGGTTATATTGCTCCAGTTAAAGCATTTCTAAGAAACGATTTTTCACTACTTCTCGCATAGATTCTTCACGACATAATATCATAATCGTATCATCGCCACAAATTGTTCCTAAAATTTCCGTCCAATCTAAATGGTCTAGAAGAGATCCGATAGCGTGTGCATTACCAGGTAATGTTTTCATCACTAAGAAATGACTTGCCCCATCAATAGATACAAAAGCATCTGCTAATGCTCTGTGTAATTTTTGAATAGGGTTAAATCGTTGATCTGCAGGTAAACTATATTTATAACGTCCATCCTGTAACGGAACTTTTATTAAATGTAATTCTTTGATGTCTCTAGAGATTGTCGCTTGCGTTACATTGTAACCCGCTTCTTTTAATAAATCGACAAGCTCGTCCTGTGTTTCAATTTCACGATTGGCAATCATATCGCGAATACGTATATGTCTTTGGCTTTTGTTCATTATTTTCACCTCTATGCATAAATATGCCTTATATTCATTACATTATCATCATTTCACTTGAATGACAATAAAAAAAGCCAGCTTTTGTTAAAACTACTCGCTACTGTTGCATAAATAAAAGGGCCTTTTATGAAACAGGCCCTTTTTTGCTCTATACGATATGCGCTTTACATATGAATATAACAGCGTATTTTTATTTTAATTGCGCATGTGCATCTTTTACAATCGCTTGTAAATCTACGTCAGATGCTACTTCTTCATTGGCATGTGGGTTATATAGATGGAATAAAAATTCAATATTCCCTTCACCACCTGTAATTGGTGAATACGAAGCATTTTTTAGTACAAAGCCCGTTTCTTTAGAGAAATCAGCAATCTTTTCAAGTACTTCTAAATGAACTTTCGCATCACGAATAACACCTTTTTTACCTACTTTTTCTTTACCAGCCTCAAATTGAGGTTTCACAAGTGCAATCACATCGCCCCCCGGAACCAGTAAAGTTTTTAATACAGGTAAAATTAATTCCAACGAAATGAATGATACGTCGATTGTCGTAAATTCAGGTAAACCTTCGACTAAATCGGCACCTTTCACATAACGGAAATTAGTTTTTTCCATAACTGTGACGCGCTCATCTGAACGAATTTTCCAAGCTAACTGATTCGAGCCTACATCCAATGCGTAACAATGTTTCGCACCGTTTTGTAAGGCACAATCTGTAAATCCACCTGTTGATGAACCAATATCTAGCATCAATTTGCCTTCTACTGATACATCAAATAATTCTAAGGCTTTTTCTAATTTTAAGCCACCACGACTCACATAGCGCAGTTGTTGACCTTTAATCGTTAATTCTTGGTCAACCGGAATTTTTTCACCCGCTTTATCGACGCGTACTTCTTTTGAAAAAACTTGACCAGCCATTATTGTACGTTTTGCTTTTTCACGTGTTTCACACATACCTCTTTGTACAAGTAAAATGTCTACGCGTTCTTTCATTACTTTTTCAGTCATTATGCTTTAATACCCTCTTGCTTTGTTTTTTTCTCTATTAACGATGTTATACGTTTCTCTGCTTCTTCTGCAGTTAAATCAATATCATTCATTAATAAATTGACATCTCCATGCTCAATAAATTCATCTGGAATACCCATACGATTTACGAAAGCTGTGTTATAACCGTTGTCGTTTGCAAATTCTAATACTGCACTACCAAATCCACCCTCCAGCATCGATTCTTCGATTGTAAGAATTGGACGATTTGATTGGAAGATTTCATGTAGCATTTTTTCATCCATTGGTTTAATAAAGCGCGCATTCACTACTTCAGCTCGAATGCCTTTTGTAGCTAATGCTGCCGCGGCTCTTTGTGCTAAAGGAATCGTTGTACCAAAT
This sequence comes from Candidatus Kurthia equi, assembly GCA_018065935.1. Taxonomy (GTDB): domain Bacteria; phylum Bacillota; class Bacilli; order Bacillales_A; family Planococcaceae; genus Kurthia; species Kurthia equi. The sequence continues at coordinate 8,239 of JAGHSJ010000171.1, read as the reverse complement.
GTTAAAATAACAGCATCCTCGCCCTGTTCAAGCACTTCCCAGCTACCGATAGGTAAAGCTATTAGCTCTTCATCCATTTCAACGCCTAAACCATTACCACGCGGATAACGTAGGCAAATTGGACCTTCGTCATAAGTTAAAGCTGTTTTCACCATATGTTGACCTTCATTTTCATCTTTAGGCATCATAATAACGATATTAGGCATTGAACGTAGGAAGCTGATATCGAATACACCTTGGTGTGTTTCACCGTCTGCTCCAACAAGTCCAGCTCGGTCAATTCCAACAAAAACATTTAATTTTTGGCGACAAATATCATGTAGCATTTGATCATACGCACGTTGAAGGAATGTCGAATAAATAGATAGGAATGGTTTTGTTCCTTCAGCAGCCATACCTGCAGCCATAGTCGTCGCATGTTGCTCTGCAATCCCTACATCGAAGAAACGATTTGGGAACTCTTTTGCAAAACCTTCAAGTTTTGAACCAACTGGCATTGCGGGTGTGATTGTCACTACACGTTTATCCTCACGTGCAATACGTGAAACCGTATCTGCGATTAGTTTAGACCAACCCGGTGCTTTGTTTGAAGACTTCACGAAGTCGCCTGTTTCCATTTTATATGGACCTGTACCATGCCATGTTCCTACCGTATCATTTTCAGCTGGTGAATAGCCTTTACCTTTTTTAGTCAGTACATGGATAATAACTGGGCCTTCAATACGTTTCGCATTTAGTAATGTTGATTCTAATGCATCGAAATCATGACCATCGATTGGTCCTAAATAAGTAAATCCTAATTCATCAAAGAACATACCTGGTACAACCAGTGATTTAAGTCCATCTTTGACACGTTCAGCCGTTGAAGCTAGTCTATTTCCAACCGCTGGAATTCGTTTTAAAAGACCTTCGAAATCATCTTTCGCACGATTATACGGTGTTGCCGAACGCATACGCGTTAACATATTATGCATTGCGCCAACATTTGGTGCGATGGACATTTCATTATCATTTAAAATAACGGTCATATTTGTTTTCGCGTGTCCAATATGGTTTAGTGCTTCAAAAGCCATACCACCTGTTAATGCACCATCACCTATAATTGGAACAACGTAATTTTTTTCACCTTTTACATCACGCGCTGCTGCCATACCCATAGCACCAGATAAAGATGTTGAACTGTGTCCAGTTTCCCATACATCATGTTCACTTTCGATACGTTTTGGGAAACCACATAATCCTTTGTATTGACGTAAAGTATCAAATTGATTTGCACGACCTGTTAAAATTTTGTGCACATACGCTTGATGTCCTACATCAAATAAAAATTTATCCTCTGGGCTATTAAATACACGGTGTAAAGCAATTGTAAGCTCTACTACTCCTAAATTCGGCCCAATATGTCCACCAGTTACAGAACCTTTTTCAATTAAAAATTTACGAATATCACTTGCAAGTTCCTGCAATTGTTGTTTGGTTAAATTTTTAAGAAAGGATGGACTAGATATCGTATTTAAATCCACCACCATCACACACCTTTACATTATCATAGATTTTAATCTGAGACGTTTTTCCACTATTATAACAGTCATTAACTAGAACAGAAAGTGTAAACTACAAGAACTTCCTTACTTATTTCGATAGACAATGTAATCTGTTAAGTCAGCAAGGTATTGACTTGCTGATGGAATTTGTGCTAAACAAGCATGCGCTTTTTCAGCATGCTGTTGTAATTTTTCTTTTGCGCCTTCTAAAGTTAGCAACGAAGGATACGTACTTTTATCGCTCGCAACATCTTTTCCAGCAGTTTTACCTAATTCTTCTGTTGTTCCTTCTATATCTAAAATATCATCTTTAATTTGGAATGCTAGTCCAATATGGTACGCGTATTCAATAAAAAGGTTGCGTTGTGCTTCAGTGGCATCTGCTAAAATAGCCCCGGCTTCAATACTAAATCGTAAAATAGCGCCTGTTTTATTTTCATGCACTTGGATAAGTTCTGGCAAGGTTAATTGACGTTTTTCACCTTCAATATCCAATACTTGTCCACCAACCATACCCTCTGCACCAGAGGTTACACTCAATAATTCAATTAATTGTAATTTTGCTTTAGCTGGTACATTTTCCATACGAGCTAAAATGCCGAATGGTAAAGTATTAAGTGCATCGCCAGCCAATGTAGCGTGTGCATCACCAAATACTTTATGATTGGTTGGTTTACCACGTCTAAAATCATCATTATCCATGCTTGGAAGATCATCATGAATCAATGAGTATGTATGAATCATTTCAACCGCTGCTCCTACTGTATAACCCGCTGGAGTAATCGCTTGTAAATGATCCATAACAGCTAAAACAAACAATGGTCTTACACGTTTACCACCTGCTTTTAAAGAATACAGCATTGCTTCTTTTAGAGATGCTGGTGCATTAATTTCTTCTACTAATTGATACATATGTTGTTCTACATTAGGTAATTGTTCATTCATAAATTGTTTTAAACCATCTGACATCGATTACGCCTCTTCCTCTTTAGTAGTTTCCATAACGGACTCTTTTCCTTGCTCATCCATAATTGTAACGAGTTGTTTTTCTGCTTTTTCAAGCTGCGTATGGCATGATTGAGAAAGTTTCATGCCCTCTTGATATAACTCGATTGCTTCTTCTAGTGGTACATCACCTTTTTCCAGTGCAGTTACAATACTTTCTAGTTGTGCAATCGACTCAGCAAAATCTTGTTTTTTCTTTGTCATTACGCTTCCTCCTCCATTTTTTCAGTGGCAACAACTTTTACAACTGCTTGCCCATCTGAAAGTTTTAATTTTAGTTGTTGACCTTGTTCTACTTGTTGAATAGATGTCACAATTTGTTGTTCATCATACACAATTGAGTAGCCTCTAGACATAATCGCTAAAGGATTCAGTACTTCTAGTGTACGCAGTGTCGCCTGAAATCTCTTTTGTTGCTGCTGAACGATTTGTTGAACCGCATTTTGCATACGATACTGTTGATTCGCTAATGATTTTTTTTCGAATTGTAAATCCTTCATCGGACTGAGCGTTTGTAATCTTTCCGTTAATTGATTTAAATGCTGCTGTTTTACCTTAACATTTTGTTCAATCGTATAGCGAAGTTTGTCATCTAACAACAGTAATTGATCAATAAAAGGACGATACAATCTTTCAGGATAAGCCAATGGATACGCATTTTGTACACGAGTTAAACGTGCACGTTCATGCTTAATTTGTGCCTGCATTTGTTGAAATAATCTTGTTTTTAGTGAGTGAATATGTTGCAGTAATTCAAACTTATCCGGAACAGCCATTTTTGCTGCACCTGTTGGTGTTGGTGCACGCAAATCAGCTACAAAATCAGCTATCGTTGTATCAGTTTCATGTCCGACGGCACTAATGATAGGGATTCGGCTTTCAAAAATAGCTGTCGCAACAATTTCTTCATTGAATGCCCATAAATCCTCAATTGATCCACCACCACGTCCGACAATTAATGTATCTATATTACCATAACGATTAGCTCTTTCAATTGCTGAAACAATTGCAGGTGCTGCATTTTTCCCTTGAACGAGCGTTGGAATGACCACTACTTCTGCAATAGGATAATGACGTTGTAACGTTGATAGGATATCTTGAATGGCTGCACCTGTTAATGCAGTAATAACCCCAATTTTGTTAGGGAATTTGACAATTGGTTGTTTAAATCTTTCATTAAAAAAGCCTTTTTCAGATAATTCCTTTTTTAATTGTTCATATGCAACATGTAGACTCCCTACACCATCCGGTTGCATATCGTTTGCATATAATTGATAGCGTCCTGCTGATTCGTATAGATTAATATCACCACGTATGAGCACCTTCATACCACTTTCCGGACGAAAAGGTAATGCTTTAGCATTTGAAGCATACATAATGGCTTGAATCTGTGCATGTTCATCCTTCAACGTAAAAAAGATGTGACCGGTCCCATGAACCTTCACATTAGAAAGCTCACCCTTTACATACACTTCACGTAAATAGGGATCCGCTTCAAATTTTCTTTTTATATACTTCGTTAAAGCTTGTACCGTTAAATAGTTGATTGACATCGCTTTTTCTCCTTCCATAAAGGCTAGTTGACATGGCTTTGTTTATCTCCGGCAATTAATCCCGGCGTTAAACTATTTATGCGATTATCAATAATTGCTCGTAGAACCTTGTTTTTGATTGGACATCCTCATCCGAGGTTTTATTTTTTAAATAAAAAAAGCTGTCTTTCCGCAGAAAAACAGCTTTCTGTATATTCTATTTTACCTCAATAGCATTGATTTGTCTTATGCTAACTTCATTTTTGCAGAGAGAAGTGTATTTACCATAAGCATTGTGATTGTCATTGGACCAACACCGCCAGGAACAGGTGTAATAGCTGATACTTTATCTAAGACATCATCAAAATCAACATCTCCACAAAGTTTGCCATTTTCATCTCTATTCATTCCAACGTCAATAACTACTGCACCTTCTTTAATATGCGTTGATTTAATCATCTTCGCACGTCCGACTGCAACCACTAAAATATCAGCTTGCTTCGTCATCGCTTGTAAATCCGGTGTTTTTGAATGGCAGTATGTAACTGTTGCGTCTTTTTGTAGTAGTAATTGTCCCATTGGAACACCTACAATATGACTACGTCCAACGACAACAGCATGCTTACCTGCTACATCTATGTTTGAATATTTTAGAAGTTCCATGACACCATTAGGCGTGCACGGTAAAAATGTCGGCTGACCTAGTAGCATTTTACCAACGCTAACTGGATGGAAGCCGTCTACATCTTTATCCGATGAAATTGCTTCAATTACATGTTGCTCATTAATATGTTTTGGAAGTGGCAGCTGAACTAATATTCCATCAATTGCCGGGTTGGAATTCAGTTTTTCAATATGTCCTAGTAACTCTTCTTCTGACGTTTCCGCAGGAAGCTTGATTAACTCTGAATAAATACCTAATTCATGACATGCTTTTTCTTTGTTTGCTACATATGTCTGTGATGCCGGATCCTCACCTACTAAAATAACTGCTAAGCCAGGTGTAATACCTTTTTCAATTAAATCCTCTATTTCTTTAGCTATGGATTTTCGAATTTGACTACCAATTTCTTTACCGTTAATTAGTTTGCTTGACATGTTTACACTCCCGATTTCAGCTACGAGTAATCAATAGCAATCGAAAAACTAAAAAGCATTTCGCCTTCTATCGATTCTCTAGTATTTTGATAATACGCCGTTTACAAATTTGCTTGATTTTTCGTCTCCGAAAGTTTTAGAAATTTCTACAGCTTCGTTAATTACAACATTTTTTGGTGTTTCTGGTGTGAATAATAATTCATAAGCAGCAACACGCAAAATAGTACGTTCAATTTTCGCTAGGCGATCAATTGACCAATTTTCTAATTTGCTTACAATTGATGCATCAATTTCTTCCAAGTTTTCAACAGTTCCATGAACCAATTGTTCAAAGAATTCTGATGATGTTTTTTCTTCAATCGCATGTTCAATTGCAGCTTCCACTGTTAATTCATTATTATCTAGTTGAAAAAGTGTTTGTAATGCTTTTTCACGTGCTTCGCGTCGTTTCATTTTTATTACTCCCTTTATATAGCCTTAATCGAATAAATCAGTTCGTATGTGAAATCAAAGCTATATCAATTTTTTTCATATGAAGTTTATTTTATCACACTTTTGCGTGTCATCATACGCTTTCGGGCAACTTTTAAAAAGTCAGTCTTTTTAAAATAAAAACGTTTTTTTAAAACGAACGTTCCACACTTACATTATATAAAACGTTCGCCTTTGTGTAAATAGTAAAAAAAGGTGTTTTAAGCAAAATTCGCTTAAAACACCTTTAGTATAGGCATTATTCAACTTTTGAAGTTGTAGCTTGATCAAATTGAATACCTGTAACATGAACATTAACTTCTTTTGTATGAAGTTCTGTCATATTTTCGATGGATTCTCTAATTTGACGTTGAACCTCTCTTGCTACATGAGCAACAGCCGCACCGTATTGCACGAAGCAATACACATCTACAATTAGTCCGTCTTCAGTCCATTCAGTTTTAATCCCTTTTCCGTGAACTTTTTTGCCGAATTTTTCAGCTACTCCTGAAGCAAACGAACCTCTTGTTCCAGAAATTCCCTCCACTTCATTCGTTGCAATACCAGCAATTACTTCAATTACTTCGGGTGCTACCTCAATATCCCCTAAAGCCACTTTGCCGTTAGGCGTGCTTTGTGGCAATGATTGAATCTCTTGTTCAGCCATTGAATTTGCCCCTCTCTTTTTAAGAATTAATAACGTCGTTTTCTTCTAGGAATTTCGTATTGAATTTCCCGCTAATGAATACTTCGTTACTCATTAATTTCTCATGGAAAGGAATAGTTGTGTTAATACCAGGTCCTTCAACAACAAACTCACCTAAAGCACGTTTCATTTTAGCAATCGCTTCATCACGCGTATCTGCATGAACAATAAGTTTCGCTACCATTGAATCATAGTATGGAGGAATTGAGTATCCTGCATACATAGCTGAATCAACACGTACACCAATGCCACCAGGCGTAATATACGTTTCTACTTTACCCGCTGAAGGCATGAAGTTTTTGTAAGGGTTCTCCGCATTAATACGGCATTCCATTGCCCAACCATTCAATTTCACATCTTCTTGTTTATACACTAATTTTTCACCAGATGCAATTTTTAATTGTTGTGCAACTAAGTCAATACCAGTAATTGCTTCAGTTACAGGGTGTTCAACTTGAATACGTGTATTCATTTCCATGAAGTAGAATTTATCTTCTTGATAATCATAGATAAATTCACATGTTCCTGCCCCACGATAAGAACAAGCTTCCGCTGCTTTAACAGCTGCGGCACCCATTTCTGCACGACGTTCTGGAGAAAGTGCTGGAGATGGTGCTTCTTCAACTAATTTTTGCATACGGCGTTGAACAGTACAATCACGTTCTCCAAGATGGATTACATGACCATAATTATCCGCTAACACTTGAATTTCACAATGACGGAAGTATTCGATGAATTTTTCAATATACACCCCAGGATTACCAAATGCTGCAGCAGCTTCTTTTTGCGTAACCTCGATACCTTTTACAAGTTCTTCTTCTGTACGCGCTACACGAATCCCCTTACCACCACCACCGGCAGTAGCTTTAATAATAACTGGGTATCCAATTTCTGCGGCCCATTTACGTCCAGTTTCGATATCTGGAACAATCCCTGTACCAGGTACTAGCGGTACACCAGCAGCTTCCATTGTGTCACGCGCTACATCTTTAATACCCATTACTTTAATAGCATCTGAAGTTGGTCCAATGAAAGTAATACCTGCATCTTCACAAGCTTCAGCAAATGCTGCATTTTCTGCTAAAAAGCCGTAACCCGGGTGAATTCCTTCACAGCCTGTTTTTTCAGCTACCGCTAAAATACGATCTATTTTCAAATAACTATCAGCCGAAAATTTCGGTCCAATACAATATGCTTCATCAGCTAATTGCACATGTAACGCTTCAGAATCTGCTTGAGAATAAACTGCTACAGATTGGATACCTAATTCTTTACATGCACGAATAATACGTACTGCAATTTCACCACGATTGGCAATTAATACTTTTTTCATTAGTAGAACCCCCTTATGCTTCTCGTACTAAGAATAGAGGTTGACCGTATTCAACTAAATCGCCGTTTTCAACAAGTACCTCTACGATTTCCCCTGTAACTTCTGCTTCGATTTCATTGAACAACTTCATTGCTTCAACGATACAAACAATTGTTTCTTCCCCAACTTTATCGCCTACTTTAACGAAAGCTGGAGATTCTGGGTTTGGAGTTGCATAGAAAGTTCCTACCATTGGTGATGTGATTTTATGTAAATTTTCATCAGCCACTACTTCTACTTTTTTCACTTCCGGAGCTTTTGGTGCTTCTGGAGCTTTAGGTGCTTCCGGAGCTTTTGGTACTTCAACAATTGGAGTAGCAACCGGTGCTTGCGTAGGTGCTTGAGCAACTACAGTTTGACCATTATTTTTTTTAAGTTTAAGTTTTGTATCATCTTGTTCAAAAACAAATTCATCTAGTGACGAAGAATCTACCAATTTAATGATTTCACGAATTTCTTGAATTTTTAACATACTAAAACTCCCCTTTACCTTTGTGTATTATAATACACT
>JAGHSJ010000068.1 GCA_018065935.1 Candidatus Kurthia equi | reverse complement strand
ATTATTTATTGGTTAATAGCACAAGAAAAACTTAATTTCCCTCGAGGGATGGGGGTTAGGATGCCTTTAAGTAGATATCAAGAACCTATAATTGTAGCTATAAACTCGCCATATTTAACTATTAAAGATATTAATATTCGAACGGATACAGGTATGAATAAGGAATTTAATGGTGGGGGATTTAAAAAGTATCAGTGTGGAGAAGATTTACCTAGAAATATAAGCTTAGAAGATTTAATTATACCAAATCAAATATTACGTAATATAGAAGCTTTAAGATAACTAAATTTAACTATTAGAAAACCTCGCACAATTAATTGTACGAGGTTTTCTTTTACCCTATTTCCTTCGTCAACTCTTCCAACTGTGTAATTAGTGAGCCGATGTGAGCGACTGTTTGGCGTAGTGGTTCGTCGGTAGAGACGTCAACGCCTGCCATTTGTGCTAGTTCGGCAGGGGATTTTGTGCCACCTGCTTGAAGAACTTCAAGCCATTGTTCAATCACGTCTTCTTCGCCGTTTAAGATGCGTTGTGATACTTGTGTAGAGATTGTTAGACCAGCACTGTATGTGTAAGGGTATAAGCCCATATAATAGTGTGGCTGTCTCATCCAAGTGAGTTCCGCACCTTCTGTAATCTCTACAGCATCTCCCCAGAATTCTTCTAAAACTTTACGTTTAATGTCATTCAGAATAGAGGCATTTACCGCTTCACCCTTGTCGACTAAGTTATATACCTCACGTTGGTAAGCAGCTTCTAATAAGTGTGTCACAAAGTTATGATAATACGTTTTAGAAATGATATTTGAGATAACCCAGCGTTTGAAACGTAGATCCTCACTTGATTTTAGTAAGTGATTGGCTAAGAGCATTTCATTCATTGTCGATGGTGCTTCGATAAAGTATAGTGAAGGTCGACTGTTGAAGATGGATTGTTTTTTATGTGCATTGACGAAATGGCCTGCATGCCCTAGTTCATGGATTAATGTGAACACATCGGTCATTTTATTACTCCAAGAAACAAGAATATAGGGGTGGCTGCCATATGGGCTTGAACAAAAGGCTCCTGTTGATTTCCCTTGGTTTGGCGCGTAGTCAATCCAACGATTTGCGAAAGATTCTTCTACCATATCTAAATAATCTTGGCCCATTGGAGCGACTGCTTGGCGTACATAATCTAATGCTTCTTCTTTGGAAACTTCTGGATCAAATGCAGGATCTAAGGCGATTTTTAAATCGGCGAACGTCATTTTATCTAAGCCGTGTACTTCTTTTAATAAAGTAGCGTAACGACGCATATGAGGTGCTAATTCTTTCGTAATCACATCAATTTGACGATTATATAAATCACGTTCTACATATTGATTATGGAGAAGTGAGTCGAATACAGAATCATAACCACGCATGGTTGCTAGTTTTTTCTCCGTTTGAACATGTGTGTTATACACTTGTGCAGTTGTCGACTGGTAGTCTTTTAGTTTTTCAGAGAACCCTTTGAAAGCCGCACGACGTTTATCAACATCTACTTCTAATTCCCATTCATTTTCAAATGAGCTATAGCTAAGTGGCAAACTTTCACCATTCACTTCAAAATTTGGGAAGCTCATATCAACTGATTTAATCGTATTGTATAAATCATACGGTGCATCAAGTGTCATAGATAATGTCGCTAATGCTTTTTCAACTTCTGGATGAAGTTGGTAGGGTTTATCACGTAATAAATCTTTAATGAATAAAGCATGTTTTTCATTCAGTTTTTTAGCCTCTTCAAGCACTTCTTTCGGAAGGGCTAGTAACTCACTTTTCAAGAAAGTAATGGAGCTAAATACAGTTGATAAATGGTTGCCTGTTTTCGCATAGCGCATTTGAGCTTCGCCATTTCCACGATCCTCTTGTAGTGAAAGGTTCGCATACGTACTTAGAATGACTAGCTTTTCATAAAGCACCTCGTATGTATTAAGTGCATCTATAATAATCGGAGCAGTTGTTAAAGAACCAATAAATTCACTTTCAAAAGATTTTGCTTCAGCAACAAGTGCATCTAATTGAGTAGTAAAAGTCTCCTCATTGGGAACTAAGTCAGCTAAGTTCCACGTATCCTCGATTTTCACATCTTTTCTTAACGGTAATTGAGCCATCGTGTAAAACACTCCCTTTATTTATAGTATATTC
>JAGHSJ010000231.1 GCA_018065935.1 Candidatus Kurthia equi | reverse complement strand
ATCTATATAGTAAATAAGAGATACGCATAGGAGGAATACACATGAACATTAATATAACAGATAGAATACAACCAAATAAAGAATTTCAAAGATTGGGACTTAACGATACACCATACAAAGCAGTTGTTACTCTTTCATTATCATCAAACATTAAAAAGCCTGTTACAGCTATAATTAATTACGAAACAATAGATGGTGATTCATATGATTTAGGTTACAAACATTATTCATTTAAACAAGATAAAGATGGTAACAATTACATTAATTTAAACGTAGGACATGGTTACAAAAATCTTAAAGTAAACGTAAACGAAATCACAAAGGAGGATTAAAATGACAACATTAACAGAAAGCATCGAATCAGTTTTAACTTTTAACCCGTTACAAGATTTAAAGAGGGATTTGCATACTCATTTCGATTTACCTATTGCGGTTATTGAAAGAATGAGTGAAGACCAAATTTACTCATTCTTCGACGACGTTGAAGAAGAAGATGAAAATCCTAATTCATTTTTCGATTTCTTGTGTGGTACGTGTAAAAAAGATACAAAATTCAAAAGTATAGAGTTTGACGACCATACCGATTGTGTAAAATGCAAGTGTTTAGAGTGTGGGAAATTTGAGTATATCAGCGAATTTTTCTTTGATACTTTATACGACGAGGAGGATTACCGTGATTAAAAAAGAAAATAACGCATCAGTTGGAATCGTCAACGGTTTGATATTAGTTACACCATTTTGGTTGATTGTAGCATTATTAATATTCTTATAGGAGGTTATAAAATGAGGATTGAGCTATGGAATACTTATGGTTATGTAATACATGAAGGACCAGACAAAATAATTTTATGGCAAAGTAATAACAAGTATAAATTTGAAAATAAAACGACAGGAAGAACTTCCAAAGAGTATCGGGTATTGTTTGGATCATTCACAGAATTTAAACCTAAGTGGTATTCAAATTATGTTAGCAAAAAAATAACACGCAGAATAAACAAGTTTTTAAAAGAGGAGGATTCAAAATGATAGCAATTATTATCGTATCGGCAAGCGTAACAATTTACATTCTCAAACTAAGAAAGGATATAAAAATAGGTAAAATGTACAACGAACAAGCAGAAAGTTTGCTAAACGAATATACACGAGCTTTCAGATACATTTCAAGAACGCACAAAGGTTTAGTCAATGAAGCTTTTGATTATGTAAACGAGGAGGATAAACGTGGATAAAATAGATGCTTTTGTAGCTACTGGATTCATTTTAGTGCTTTTATTCTTTGTATCTGCAATAGTCGCCGGTATTTATGAATCTCTAGGAATTTCCGGTATCGTATTCGCAACTTTAGGAGTATTCGCATTCGGATTTGTCTGGATGTACATTTACAAGAAGTGGGGTGACAAATAATATGAATAATAGTCTAATTACTTTTTTTCCTTTAATTGCTGGATTAATAACTTTTGCTGTTTCTTATCTAACATATTCTTTGAGAGATAAGAAATTCTACGAAAAGTTTAGTTTTGATCTTAGTGGGAATATGTTGTTGCTAGAATATTCAAATGCATTCTACACAAAAAGGAGAGATAAATCATGGTTAAAAACTTTATTGATTCGATTCAAGATGAAGAAGGTAATTTAAACAGTTTAGGAATGAAGATTTGCGTACCGTTGTTGATCGTATGTATATTGATTGCGTTTAGAATATATTAGGAGGGTTAATATGTATCCGATAAGAAAATGGATTATAAAACTAGATAGCATCGGATTTGTCAGTAGTTTAGAAATGACAGGTATGACACAAGCTTACGATTTGATTTATGAGCACGAAGTTGACAAAGGAATAGCTAAAGTGATACGCACATATTCTAAAAATGACGAAAAAGAAATTAAAAGAATTGCTAAGTTGTTAAAAGGTACGTTAATAGAAGTTTAAAGGAGGTTTAAGCATGTACTACGTCGTTTCCGCACATTTACCTACAGTTGCCATGTTCGTTCAGATAAGCCGAGCATATGCGTTTAAACACATGTTAGTTAAGCAAGGAATACAAGCAAGTGTTATACAAACAGAGAGGGATGGAGAATAATGGAAAATTACAAAAGAGAAGATATCATTTATAT
>JAGHSJ010000132.1 GCA_018065935.1 Candidatus Kurthia equi | reverse complement strand
GTATATACAAGTGAGAGTGTGGATGGGCAATATAATGGGGATTCCATATTGAGAAAGTTGAAAGGGTATAGAACTAAGTATGAGTGGACAATAGGTTAACAATGGTCGTTAAAGTTAAATAATTGTATAAAATCATGGAGGTGGCTCATTCGAAAAAATATTGAATGTCTAAAGTGCAGAAAGCAGCGAATTTAAATCATATTTAAACTGTTCAAATTTCTTGTGAAGTTTTGTTCCGTGGTATACTAAAAATAGTTTTGAAAAGGGAGAGATACCATATGAAATTAATCGTATTTGGTGCCACTGGTGGCGTTGGTAAATCATTTGTACAACAAGCTGTAGAAAAAGGCCATGAGGTGACTACATTTGTTAGAACACCTGCTAAAATGGATATTAAAGGTGTGGAGATTATACAAGGAGATGCTTTTGATGCAAAAGCAGTGGCTGAAGCAATTGTTGGTAAAGATGCGGTTGTTTCTTGTTTAGGTTCAACAAATGGTCCAGGTAAAGATACTTCTATTGGACGTATGGGACATAATATTGCAGATGGTATGAAAGCAGCAGGCGTAAAACGTATTCTTTATTGTGCATCTGCTGGCATAGATGGTGAAATTCCTGGTTTAATCGGTAAGATGATTATGAAAATGTTAGCTAAACCATTAAAAGATCATAAAGCAGCACTTAGTTATATTTTAGCAAATGATGTTGTTTATACAATTGCACGTCCGTATAGTTTAAAAGATAAACCTTTAGAAAACGACTACTCAGAAGCATTTGAAGGCGTACCTACAAGTTCACAATCTATTCCTCGTGCAAGTGTGGCCCATTTTCTGTTGAAAGCATTAGATGATGAAAAATACAATAATGCATCGGTAGCATTAGCGAGTAAGAAAAAATAATGAATTAAAAAGAAGTGAAGTAGTAAAGCACAAATTGTACAACTTCACTTTTTACCGACTAATATATTTGTAATTTTCAAAAAAATAGAGGTGATTATCAATGAATGATTTAATTGCAGAATATTGGTTTGAATATTGTAAGGAAAATAAAATGGAACAGCCCGTACCTAACGCATGGATGTTTGGAGATGGTTCCGTTGACATGGCAAACGAATTGGGGCAGCTCGTTGCTCAAGGAAAAAAGACAGCAACTTGTTCGGCTTATATTTTATATGAGCTTGAAAAGGAGCCCCTTCCTGAAGAAGGACAGTATGATATTGTGTTGGATGGCAGGAATAAACCACTGGCGATTATACAAAATACAGGTGTCGAATTGAAAAAAATGAAGGAAGTTACATCCGAATTTTCAAGACTTGAGGGCGAAGGCGATTTAAGCCATGAGTATTGGTATAATGTTCACCAGTTATTTTTCACAGAATTACTGGCAGACATAGGAAAAAACTTTTCAGATGATATGTTACTTGTATGTGAAACTTTTAAAGTTGTTAGTAAATATACGGAACACTAATAAAAAAAGATACATAAAAAGACGAAGCACCTATATAGGGGATTCGTCTTTTTTATTATTTAGTCACTCTTTATTTAACAGCTACGGGAACCTCTTTTAAAATCTTGGCAAGACGTTTAACACCTTCGCGAATGACTTCAGGAGAGGAGTTCGTATAATTTAAACGAAGTGTATTTACATTTTGTTTGGATGTATAGAATGGATCACCAGGTACAAAAGCAACATCAACTGCCATTGCTTTTTCAAAGAATTCAAGTGAAGTCATGCCGTTGTTTAATGTAGCCCATAAGAACATGCCCCCTTGTGGACGTGTAAACTCAACATTTTCAGGAAAGAATTCCTCTAAAGCAGCAATCATAATATCTGATTGTGATTTGTACAAGTCAATAATTTTATTCACATGATCTTTGTATTCATTATGTGTTAAGTATTCATAAATCGCATATTGAGCAAAGATATTTGTATGCAAGTCAGAAGCTTGTTTTGCTGTTTCGATATGTTCCATTAATTCTTTGTTTTTAGAAATAATAAAACCTAAACGCATACCTGGCGTTACCGTTTTAGAAAAACTTCCAAGGACGACACTATTTGTAGATTTACCAGCGGCTATATAAGGAAGGTCTTCACCTTCAAAACGTAGTTCACCATATGGATCATCTTCGACTAAAATAATATCTTTGTCTTTGATCATGTCGTAAATGGCTTCGCGACGCTCAGCTGAATAGGTGAGGCCAGTTGGATTTTGGAAATTAGGCACAGTGTAGATGAATTTCACATGAGGTTGTGATAAGGCAACTTCTAATTCATCTAAATTTAGCCCCTCTTTTTCTAAAGTTACAGGGTAGAAGCTAGGCTCACTCATTGTAAAAGCTTGAATAGCGCCTAAATATCCTGGTTCTTCCATAATAATTCCATCGCCTGGGTTAATTAAAACCTGTGCTAATAGTGATAAGGCTTGTTGTGAACCAGTCGTTAATAAAATATCATCGGCTGTAATTCCTAAATTATGATTGCGATTGTATTTATCAGCAATATATTGGCGTAATGGCAAATAACCATTCGTTGAAGCGTACTGAAATACTTTACTTCCATTTTTATCAATGGCACGATTGATGCTCTCTTGAAGTTTCTCTAATGGAAAGGAAATTGGATTTGGAAGACCTCCTGCAAATGAAATAACATTTGGAGAATCTGTCACTTTTAAAATATTTCTTATGAATGATGACGGCGTATGTAAAACGCGATTAGAATATTGCATGTACAATCGTCCCTTTTTTCTGAATTTTTAAAAATTATAACACTCAAATAAAAAATGAACAATATGCAAAATAGTTGAAAATAGTGAAATATTTGATTTCCTAGCATTAAGTAATCATTCGATAGCAAAACTAAGTAAAAATAACGCGTATATTTTCTGATAATTCCGATAAATGAATGATTAATATTGGATTTACGTATTTAACTTGCTTAAAATAACAGAGTTCGCTATTCTCGATATAATGAAGTACGAAGGAATGATGATTTAAAATGAAAAAGCTAGTTAAAATTATGATTGGTATCATTGCACTCGTTGGTTTTTATTATTTAAATAATAACTGGCTACAAGTATCACGCTATAATGTAGCGTTAAAAAATTTACCACCATCAATGGATGGTCTAAAGGTTGTGCAAATATCAGATTTACATAATGCGAAATTTGGGGAAAATCAAGAGCGCTTAATTGCAGAGGTAAAGCTTCAAAAACCAGATATAATCGTGCTTACTGGTGATTTAGTCGATCGAAATCATTATGTACTAGATAGAAGCCTAGCTGCAGTCAAGGGCTTTGTAGAAATGGCACCCACTTATTTTGTAGATGGAAACCATGAAATATCTTTAAATAAAGAAGATGAAATTCATTCAGCACTGAGTGAATTAGGCGTAACCGTGCTGAATAATGAGGCAACTGATTTTACTTGGCATAATGGAGTGATTTCTATCGTCGGTATTTCTGATCCACTGACAGGTGAATCAACAGAAGATATGCTGACAAAAGCTTTGCATCAAGTTCCTAAAAATCGTTTTACGCTGCTGTTGGCACATCGTTCAGAGTTTGTGGCTGACTATGCAAAATACGGAATAGATGTTGTATACACAGGTCATGCACATGGGGGCCAAGTTCGGGTTCCAGGCGTCGGTGGATTGATTGATCATCAAGGTCATCTTTTTCCTGATTATTTAGAAGGTGTAGTGAAAACGGGGGAAACACAGCAAATAATTAGCCGTGGATTAGGAAATAGTTTATTTCCTGCACGCGTATTTAATCGTCCGGAAATTGTAGTAAGCATATTAAAAAGTAAACCATAAAATTTTCCATCCATTTATTTATACCTCATGTAATTAACAAATTTGTATTTGTTGATTGCATGAGGATTTTTAGTAGCTGATGGAAGAGTAAGCTGTTGAAACAAAATACATGAGATATTTAATAAGAAAGTACCTATATTCGAAATATGTGATGGAAGACCTGTATAAATGGATAGAGCAAGCGAATCATTTCACTAAATAGTTGTCCATTTTTACTCTAGATATTATGGTATAATAAAATATCTAATTGAGAATTAATTCTCATTAAAGTGAAGGAAGGAAGATATACATATATGTATAAAAAGTTTTTTAGTTACTATAAACCGTATAAGCGATTATTCATAATAGACTTTGCGAGTGCGATTATTGTAGCTTTACTAGAATTAGCTTTTCCGGTAGCGGTTCAGCGCTTTATAGATACATTACTACCAACAAGTAATTGGTCAATGATTATGACTGTCGGCGTACTATTATTATGTATCTACTTATTAAGCACAGGACTTAGCTTTATCGTCAATTATTGGGGACATAAGCTAGGAACAAAAATTGAAACGGATATGCGAGAAGAACTATTCTTGCATACACAGCGTCAATCCTTCCGTTTCTTTGACAATACAAAAACAGGCCATTTAATGGGAAGAATTACAACAGATTTATTTGATATCGGTGAATTTGCCCATCATGGTCCTGAAGATTTATTTATTGCCATTATGACATTCATCGGGGCTTTTATGATTATGTTCACAATCAATCCGATGCTAGCCTTAATCGTTCTAATTTTTGTGCCTATTATGATTATTGTTGTATCAGTTGCAAATAAGCGTATGCATAGAACTTGGGGCAATCTCTATGGGAAAATTGGAGATATTAACGGTCGTGTTGAAGATGCCATTTCAGGTATGCGTGTCGTAAAATCTTTTACAAATGAAAAATTTGAAGCAAAGCGCTTTAAAGAACAAAATCGCCAGTTTTTAGTTGAAAAATTAATTGGCTATAAAACGATGTCTTCAACAAATGCAGCAATTTATATCATGACAAGATTATTAACATTAATCGTATTAATCGGAGGAACATGGATGACCTTCCATGACCGTATGAGTGCCGGTGAATTAGTCAGCTTCATTCTGTTTACAACTGTTTTAATTAAACCAATTGATAAAATTTCTGCTTTACTTGAATTATATCCAAAAGGTATGGCAGGATTTAAACGTTTTAGAGAATTAATCGAAACAGAGCCAGAAATTCAGGATGCTCCACATGCAAAAGTAGTAACGGATTTAAAAGGAGATATTCAGTTTGATCATGTAACGTTTAAATACGACACAGGGAAAACAGTATTAGATGATTTAAGCTTCCGATTAGAAGCAGGGAAAATGACAGCCTTTGTTGGACCATCTGGTGCTGGGAAAACGACTATTTGCTCATTGATTCCACGTTTTTATGAAGTGACTGAAGGACAAATTATCATCGATGGGATGCCAATTAAAGACATGACACAACAATCTTTACGTCAGCAAATTGGTATCGTGCAACAAGATGTATTCCTCTTTACAGGAACCATTAAAGAAAACATCGCGTATGGTAAATTAGATGCTTCTGACGAAGAAATATATGCGGCAGCGAAGCGTGCGAATCTACAAGAATTTATTGCAGATTTAGAAGATGGTTATGACACGCAAATTGGTGAGCGTGGGATGAAATTATCTGGAGGTCAAAAACAACGTCTAGCAATTGCTCGGATGTTCTTGAAAAATCCACCTATTTTAATCTTAGATGAAGCAACATCTGCGTTAGATACAGAAACAGAACTTATTATTCAAGAGGCATTGTATGAACTAGCGAAAGACCGTACAACATTAGTCATTGCCCATCGCTTAGGAACAATTAAAAATGCGGATCGTATTTTAGTTGTTACGAAGAATGGTATTGAAGAAGACGGTAATTATGATGAACTAGTTCAAGAAGAGGGTCAATTTGCTCGTCTACATCATAGTCAATTTAGAGCTTAAATAAAGCATAACAATATAAATAAAGCCTGTACATCCATTTGAAATGAGCGGATGTACAGGCTTTTATTAGTTAGTATGATTTTGAACTGCTAACCCCCCCAACTAACTAGGTGTATTCAACTTTATTTAGAGTTAAAAAATTTGGAGTAAGAAAATCTTAAAATTCCTGTGTGTAAAGGGGGTATTAATTATATTAATATAACGACAAAATAACTACTATTAACAAAAAATAGTGAATCTTTAGTTCGAAAGTCTTTTGAAAAGCTTCTTTTAGTCAATAAGTAGCTATATAATGACACTAGAGTAAGAATTTTTAACAGGGGGAAATAGAATGAATAAATTGATTGCCATCACAACAACAGTAGCATTGACAACAGGATTGTTTCAATTGAATGAAGCGACTGCATCAGCTGCTACAACAAAATATGTAAAAGTATCAGGTGGAATTGATTTAAATGTACGTAAATCAGCTTCAACAGCCTCACAAAAATTAGGGGTATTAAAAAACAATTCTAAAATAACAGTTATTCGTATAAAAAATGGTTGGGCAAAAATACAATTCAAAGGGAAAACAGCTTATGTTTCTTCAAAATACTTAACGTCGACAAAGCCTAAAGTTTTAACTACTTCAACAATTAAAACAAGTGCAAAAGTGACAACAACTACATATTATGTAAAAACAGGCAGTTCAATTGCGTTAAATGTACGTAAATCTAAAAGTACAGCTTCAAAAAAAATAGGTGCGATTAAAAATGGTCAAAAGGTAGAGGTGGTTACCTATGCCAAAGGTTGGTCGAAAATTAAATATGGTACTGGTTATGGATATGTATCGTCTGCTTATATTTATAAAAAAAACTTAAAAACTTCTCAAGTAGGAGAGAAAATACAAGGAGAATATTATGCTGTGCCGGGGTTAGCCATTAATTTAAATGTACGTAAATCAGCTTCAACAGCCTCACAAAAATTAGGGGAAATTAAGCAAAATACGAAATTAAAGGTTATTTCGCATACTGGGAAATGGATAAAAATTAAATATGGTACTGGCTATGGCTACATAAGTGATGAATATGTAGCAAAGAAAGTAACAGTTGATTTTTCAAGGAATCAAGCGAAAACATATACAGTGTATGACATCGAGTCACAGGGAACGGTAAAAACATTCTCCCAAAAGAATGAAAAGTCAATTGCTAAATGGGGAAATGTCAATACAGGATTCACGCATACGGAATCGATAAAATCGAATTCTTATGCATTCTTTAATTATGAAACAGGTTATGGGTATTCCATTAATCTGCCTATATTTGTAGGTGCAACAGCTGGAAGTTTGAAAAATGGTTATAGTAAAATAACGGCAGTTAATCAAACGGTGAAGGTAAAAGCAGGTACGTTTAAACAGGTAGTCATACAAAAAGTATATAATTCCAAAAATAAAAATACAAAAATTGTTTATTATGCACCGAATGCAGGTGTTATTTTAGCGAAAGAAAATGGCATAAAGGTATTTGAATTAATAAGTGTAAAATAAAATTTCACTTAAAATAGCAAATGACTCTCCAACAATATATGGGGAGTCATTTTATTATGGACTAAAATGTCATAGTATGGATGGAACGGGCTGTGGTCATGCGATTAATTATTTCATTGTGTCTGCTATTGTTATTTTGACAAGTATTCAACTGCTGAATAATTATGTGATGAAACGAAAGATTAAACGAAAAATAATTCAGCAGGAATGGTAAATAAAGTCATTTCAATCAGCTATGAAGAGCTAGAATCCACTGCATATAACTATGAAATAGGTATAAAGGATAACAAAGAGTATGTATAAAATGATGAAATCAAGTGGAATGTCCTGTCGATGAATGTTTTTAAAAAAATTGAATTATACGCCATCTTCGGTAGGATCAGTGTATTTATATGTCAAATTACAAAATCAAGTGCAAAATTATCACTTTAAAGATGTGATTGCTGATGAAGAAAAAGAGATAGATTATCGTTTGTTTAAAGGTGATACGGTGAAAAAATGCGATTCGCTTAATTGAATATGATAGATAACCTAATGAAATGATTAATCATGCTCTATACTTGGATGAAATGTATGAACGAACAAGAAAGTGGAATGAATAAGTAATTTTTGTTTATTTATCACTTTATTTGTGTTTATTAATAAAGCTCGCTAGTCTATTTAATATAAAAAATAAAACCCTCTAATTCATAAGAATGCCGTCAACACTATGGAAACAGGACAATTCCATTGACAAAGTTTCCAAAACATGAGATAATTATTTCTAGAGACAAAGCTGATTGTTTTAATTGGCGATTCACAATTGTATTTTGAGAATACTTATTCACACTGGCGTGACTATAGGGTCACAAGGACGTAAAAGAAGGTAGGGTTTACGTTGCTTAGGTTAGAAATCACAGTGTAATTTTACCGCGGCAAGTAAAAAGGAAGTTTATTCCCCGGATGATCGGGTTGAGATAATTAATACAACAATTAGCATTGTCATATAAAAGAAGGCATTATCCAATTTGGGTAGTGCCTTCGTCCAATTTATGAGGATTTTTCAATGAAATACAGGTTAATTTCCATTAAATTAACAGAATATATTGACAGAAGAAGTTTTATCGGAAATAATAGGTTTAATAGACTAGCGTACGGAAGAATAGTATAGGTTAACCAGATTGAAAGAGAGATTTCCTCACCGGCTGAAAAGGAGATTCATGAAGGCACCTAGAACCTACTTACCCAGCTCTTATGAAAACATAGGCGCATTATCCAGCGTTACCGGATTTGAGAGGAATAGAGTCTAACTCTATTCAACTAAGGTGGTACCGCGAATGAGCCCTTTTCGTCCTTAAATATTGGATGATAAGGGCTTTTTTAGTTGGAGGAAGAAAAATGTACCAAAAACGAGTGGTAGTAAAAATAGGTAGTAGTAGTTTAACGAATAGTAAAGGAGAAGTAGACCAAGCGAAGCTAGAAGATCATGTAGCGGCAATTGCTAAGTTGAAACAGGAACATTACGATGTGGTTCTTGTTTCATCTGGGGCAGTAGCCTGTGGTTTTAAAAAGCTAGGCTATAGCCAAAAACCAGTAACCGTCAAAGGAAGACAAGCAGCGGCTGCAGTTGGACAAAGTTTACTAATTCAAGCATATACAGAAGCAATAGCACACTATGGCTACGTAGGTGCTCAAATTCTATTAACACGAGCGGATTTTCAATCAAAAACAAGCTACCATAACGCGCATGAAACATTAGAAGAATTATTAGAACGAAATGTTCTACCCATTATTAATGAGAATGATACCGTTTCTCTTAAAGAATTAACGTTTGGAGACAATGATATGCTATCCGCTTTAGTAAGTGGATTGGTTCATGCAGAACAGCTTATTATCTTGACAGATATCAATGGCCTTTATAGCGCGAATCCGAAGAAAGATTCAACAGCAGTTCGTTTTGAACATCTCACTGAAATTACTGATGAATTATTAGGCTATGCAACTTCAGAAGGGTCGAATGTCGGCACAGGGGGGATGCAATCGAAACTTCAAGCGGCAAAAACCGCCTTTGATATTGGTGTAAATGTCTTTATTGGTACGGGAGCAGGGAACGAAAAGTTACTCGATATTATGAATGGGCTAGGCGATGGGACATATATCGAAGGACCAATCGCACATTCTGTCTCTTCTCAAAAACAATGGATTTCATTATTTTCAGAAACTAATGGAGCGATATATATTGATGCAGGTGCAGAAAAGGCACTGCTTGAAAACGGGAAAAGTTTATTACCAGCAGGTGTCTATTTAGTGTCAGG
The DNA here is from genome assembly GCA_018065935.1 of Candidatus Kurthia equi. GTDB lineage: Bacteria > Bacillota > Bacilli > Bacillales_A > Planococcaceae > Kurthia > Kurthia equi. Next base: position 6,820 of record JAGHSJ010000132.1, on the reverse strand, counting down.
TGAATTTGAAGTAGGCGATGTGGTCGATGTCTATCGCGAACGCCAATTGATTGGCAAAGGTGAAATTTTATACAGTACCGAAGAACTTACCTATGCGATGGGGAAAAAGACCAATCAATTAAAGAGTAATCAATCCGTCGTTATTCATCGTGACCGATTTGTCGCAATTACAAAGGAGGAAGTTTAAATGTCTGAAGTATTAGCTAAAGGGAAAAGAGCAAAAATAGCAAGTTTTACGATGACTGAACGTACGACGGCTGAAAAAAATGCAGCGTTGTATGAAATTGCTAAGCAATTATTGCAAGATGAGGCGGTAATTTTAGAAGCAAATACGTTGGATTTACAGCAAGGTGAAGCAAAAGGAATAGATGCTTCGATACTCGACCGTATTATGTTAAATCATGACCGCATAGTTGCTATTCACGATGCGGTACTTCAAGTCATTGATTTAGCAGATCCGGTTGGTAAAATTATGGAAGCCATTGATAAAGACAATGGGCTACATATTGAAAAACGTCGCGTGCCATTAGGCGTGGTTGGTATTATTTATGAGGCAAGGCCGAATGTAACGGTAGATGCAGCTACATTAACTTTAAAAACTGGAAATGCAGTTATCTTGCGTGGTAGTTCAAGCGCACAGCATTCCAATCAAGCCATCGTCGCCTCTATTCATCGTGCACTAGAGAAAACGACGATTCCTCAGGATGCTGTCTTACTAATTGAAGATACAAGCCGAAAAACAGCGAGTGAATTATTTACGATGAAGCAGTATTTGGATGTATTAATCCCAAGAGGAAGTAAATCATTAATTGATACGGTTGTTGAACAAGCAACAGTTCCGGTTTTAGAAACAGGAGCAGGAAATTGCCATGTATTTATCGATGCGAATGCGGATTATGAGATGGCAGAGCGTATCGTAATCAATGCGAAAACACATCGCACATCCGTATGCAATTCAGCAGAAAGTTTATTAATTCATAAAGAGTGGTTTACAAAATATGGCGCGCAATTAGTAGCTACATTACTTGAAAACCAAGTTACTTTATACGGTGATCCAACTGTAGCGAGTGTAGAAGGCGTTCTTCAAGCCACAGAAGAGGATTGGTCGACGGAATATTTGGCAATGAACATGAGTGTGAAAGTAGTTGCATCAGTTGATGAGGCTATTTTACATATTAACCAATATGGTACGAAGCATTCAGAGTCCATTGTTACGAATGATTTAGCAGCGGCTATGCGCTTTCAAAAATTAGTTGATGCAGCAGCAGTGTATCGTAATGCTTCAACACGCTTTACAGATGGCTTTGAATATGGGTATGGTGCTGAAATTGGGATTAGTACACAAAAATTACATGCACGTGGACCAATGGGATTACCTGCATTAACGTCAACAAAATACTTTATTGACGGAAATGGCCAAATTAGAAAATAAAAAAGACTATAGCCATTCATTGTAATTTAATGTGATATTGATATAATAAGATGGACGATTATATGATCGCGTTTTCACATAGAAAGTAGGGATTATCATGGCAACAGCATCACACACAACTACAGTCAAACAAAATCAACAAGATGTTTGGTCATTCGTAAGTGATATGGAGAAATGGGCTAAATTAGTTCCTGGCTACCGTCAACATGAAATGATGAATGAAAAACAATCAAAATGGACATTCGCTGGTAATGTTGGTATTTTAAAAAAATCAGTTGAAGTTCAAATTGATATTACAAACTGGCAAGAGCCTTCAAAAATTGAATTTGATTTAACAGGTCTTACAGATAAATTTACAGGTTCAGGTTATTTCGAGGCGAAAGTTATCGATGAACAAACAACAGAAATGACAGGTCACTTAGAAATTAAAGCTGGCGGCATCGCTTCAGCTGTACTTAACCCTATCTTCTCAGCTGTATTACCTAAAGCGACTACAATGCTTACAGAGCGTGTAGCAAATAAAATCCAAGCTATTCACGCTTAAATAAATAAAAGCCTGTAACAGCCTTTTAATGGCTTTACAGGCTTTTATTTCGTATTAACAGGTCATTTGGTTGCCAAAATGCCGAGAATTCCTGTAAAGTCTAGATAGATACATGTATTATAGGAGGAATTATGAAGTCATATCATTATCAAGTAACTACTGATTTACAGGATACACAATGTGTCCAATTAATAAGAGACAATGAAGTCGTTGGACAAATGCAACGTGTCTATAGCAATGCATTGAAAAAATTCATTGATTCTACGTTGGACAAGAAGTATTTTGTGCGAATTGAAAGTAAGGTGACAGGCTTTGAAGATGCCTATTGCCGTAAAATTCAGCGTAAAGGAAAAGTGTATTATGAAGCAGTAGAACAAGGAAAACCTATTTATCGTATTGCCTATATTGGTTGGAAATCACTGATTCCAGATTTAGCAATTTCGAATAAGGAAGTACAAATGATTCTTTCAATGGAGCGTGAGGATTGGTCGGTTTACCGTTATGAAGAAAAAGAGGTCGCACGCTGGCGCGCAACTCTAGACGAAGAGAAACAATTATTTTCGGTAGAATTACAAATTGAAGATGACTGTCCTTTCGATAATCCAGCATTACTAGTGTCGATTTCACATGCAAGCTTATTTATCGGGGCTTAATTTATGTCAATTACATGAATTTTGTCGAATAGCAACGATAAAACACGATTTCAACAATGCAAGAAGTGAAAAGCTAGTTTATAATGAATAAGTAAATAAGAAATGTAAATCATCGTTAGGAAGTGTTCATCATTAAGAAATTACTACCAATTTTAGTTGTTCTAATCTTAGCTCTAGCAGCATGTGGAGACAAAGAACAAACAACAAACGTACCAGACCCAGCAAAATTTAAATCTGCACAAATTCAAACCATCCATAACAATGATGCAGATGAAAAAGATACGATTGTACTTAAAGATAAAGAAAAAGTTCAAGAGGTTTTAAAACTAGTTGATGGTTTAAAAACAAAAGAACAAAATATTACGAAAACTGAAAAAGAAATGAAAAAAGTAGATTCTTACTTCTTTTATTTTGAAAATAAAAAAGTTCGTGATGATAAAAATCCAATTCCTTACAGTGTATTTATGACAGATGACGGTCGTATTTTCTTCACACATAGCGATATTGATGAATTAATGGTACCTCAGCGTTCAGTTGAAAAACACCCTGAAATTGTTAAACAAATTAAAGAAATTGTTGGATTAAAATAATAATCAAACGAAAAGCCTTATGAGATGAGTTCATCTTATGAGGCTTCTTTTTGATTGAAGTAAAAAAATTTCAAATATGCTATTCTTCCTATTTTTGATAGTTATACACTATGTCTGATGTAAATTTGATATAGTGGTGATTGTATTAAGCAAAAAGAGAAAATAAAGGACGTGATTGTTTGAAAAAATTAATTATGCTTGTTCTTAGTTTTGTACTAATCGTAAGCTTTGTACTAATTGGGAATAAGGCACAAGCATCAACTGAAAAATTGGATAAGGTGAAATTATCCTCATCCATTGCACGAACGATTGATGAAGATGGAATCGATTATTTTCAATTAGAATTGAAAAAAAGTCATTCATTGAAATTTGCAATTAAAGACGCGAAAAATAAAAAACTGCAATTAATGGTAGTTAGTGGCTTAAATATTGATTTATTTAATCGAATGTTGAAAGAAGAGCAAGAGGGAACGGATTCAACTGTAACGGAAAAAGAATTAGAGGCTTATTTAGATGATTTTAAAATAGAATTAGCCATCGATAATTTAACTGGCGAAGAATCTGTAGGTAAAAGTAAGGCAGAAATCGGATTGAGAAAAGGAAATTACATCGTTATAGTGATGTCAGATAGTAATTTGAAAAAATACGGAAAAAATTATAGCGTATCTATTACAAATTCAAGTAATAAAAAAATCGAACGAGAGTCTAATGATTCATTCAAATACGCAATGCCTATTAAACGTGGACAAACCTATCAAGCTTCATTTTTCACGATCTTTGATGATGTAGATTTTTTCAAGGTGACTGTACCTGAGAAAGGACAAGTAGTTGTTAAATCAACTGTTAAAAAAGATGAGAAAATGAAATTTTCCCTATACAATACCAATAAAAAGAAAATAAAGACAATCGTTAAAAAATCGGGTAAAACGTATACGATGCAAGCCCCAGTTACTAAAGGGACATACTATATTCGTGTATCATCGGATGCATTTATATTAGATGACGCTTACTTACATTATAATGTGAAAACTTACGTAAAGACAAAAGTACCCACTACTACAGTAACGAATAAAAAAGGAAATAAGCATGATTCAATGACTATAACAGGTCTTCAAAAAGGAGCAAAAGTTATTGTGTATAAAGATGCTAAGAAAAAGACCGTATTATTATCGAGAACAGCTAGTTCTTCAAAAATGGTTATCAAAACGAAGCATTTAAAGGATCGTGGCGGAAAGCTATTTTTGACTAGTAAAAACAGACATCTATATACTAGTTCATTAAAAACAATAAGTTATAAAGCAGCAAGATAATTAGGCTATATTAAGGTGGAATTTTAATTAAATAAGCTAGTTAAAATGAGTTGATTTCGGAAGAAGTGAACTCATTTTTTTATCCATTGAAAAAGGAAACAATCGCATAAAATCGGATTGTTTCCTTTTTTGTGGAACTATTTTATAGAAATCATGATGAAACTAGACAGTTTTATATTTTAAATTTAGATACTAATTTTTGAAGTGAGTCTGCCATTTTGGATAATGAGTTTGTCGATGTAGAAACTTCATTCATAATAGCAAGTTGTTCTTCAGAAGAAGCAGCAATTTCTTGTGTGGAACCATTTGTCGCTTCAGACATAGCGAGTAATTGTTGCATAGCTGATGCTACTTGCTCTGATTGTGCCGAAAACTCAAGTGCTGTTGCAGAAATATCCTCCATTTGAGGATTAAGTTCATTCATGCTTGTTACGATTTCGGCAAATTTTTCGGCTGCATTTTCTGTAACTTGCATGCCACCATCAACTTTTTCTGAAACCTCGCTCATTAACTGGACAGATTGTCCTGTCTCTTTTTGAATCGTATGAATTAATTGTGAAATTTGATTAGCTGATGTACGAGACTCTTCTGCTAGTTTGCGGACTTCATCTGCAACGACAGCGAAGCCTTTACCATGTTCACCAGCACGTGCAGCTTCAATTGCTGCATTTAAGGCTAGTAAGTTTGTTTGAGCCGCGATATCCGTGATGATACTCACGATAGAGCCGATTTCACTTGATTTAATATTCAGCGTGTCGATCATTTCACTTGAAAGTCCAACCTGTTCTTTAATGCGCTTCATTTGCTGTAGCGCTAAATCAATTGTTTGATTTCCCTCGCTCGCTAATGAGGTTGTATCGTTTGTTAGAGTTGAAATTCGTGTACTATTGGTTGCAATTCGTTCAATCCCTGTAACCATTTCGTCCATTGCTTGCGTACTTTCATTCAAATAGGCAACTTGACTATCTGTATCTTTGGTAATAGAAGTGACAGCTTTCGTCGATTGTTCAATTGAAGAGGCGGTTTCTTCTGCACTCGCACTTAATTCTTCACTTGATGCAGCAACTTGTTCAGAGCTTTGTTTGATGTCAGCAACTAATTCATTTAATTGATTGGTCATCTGGTTGAAAGAAACCTCAATGGCATTCATTTCATCTTTTGTTTGTAAATCAACTTTCGTTTGTAAATCGCCATCTGCTACAGCTTTTGTTGCATCCGATAGTTTAATCACGGACTGACGAATAGCTAGGTATAGGCTTACAAATGATAGTATAATAATTACAAAGGCAAGGAAAAGTGAAATGTTGACAATAATGGCTTTGAGTTTTAATGCATTATATTGAGAATTTAGTGTTTTAGACATTTCAGAAATGCTTGTTTCATATAGATCGAATTTATCATCAATAGCTTCAGTAGCTATTGCATAATAAGATAATGAGTCCATATCATCATCTTTAGAAGTATTTTTTAAACCGTTAATTGCTTGGATATATTCCTCTGTACTTTGTTTTGATTTTTCATAAGAAGCTTCAATAGCAGTTTTAAAGTCATTGTTTAAAACTGTTGTTTTCATTTTGTCATCAATCAAATGAATCGATTGTTGCGTTGGATAATAGAACGCTTTTATATCATCAATTTGTTTGGTAGATGCAGTTTCACTATTTAATGTGCTAACACCTAAGGCGCGTAGTTGGTCAAATTGTTCAGTTAAGTAAGGTAATTCTACCGTACCGTTATAAATTAAACTAAAACCTTCAACGGAAGTACTTACCAGTAAATCTGAGTTTGTTGATACAATATCCATTAAGTCTGTAATGGTGGTTGTCAATTTAGTGTATTTTTCAATGGCATCATCGCCATCTTTAAATTGTGTGTTTTCTAATTCATTCCAAAGCGCATTCATTTTTTCTACAGTTTCATTGTCATGTAGTTCATTGCCAGTAGTTGTTTCAAAGGCATTAAATTTGTCAAGTGCTTTGTTTAGTTGTTCTTTTGCAGTAACTAAAGGTTCTTCTTTATCAGGGTCACCTGTTAAGACAGCTGTAGTTAATCCGCGAACTTGTTGAGAATATTTTAATACATCTTTAATTGCTAAGTAATACGTAGCACCATCATTACGTAATTCTGTATGATTTTTTTCTTCGTTTAATGACGTACTATAAAGTAGGCCGAAAATTAATAATGGTACAAAAATAATAATGCCTAAAATTGAGAACTTAGTAATGTACCTCATTTTATTTAATAGCTTAATAAATGGTGTGAAAATTTTCATAATTCCTCCTGTTAAATTT
>JAGHSJ010000290.1 GCA_018065935.1 Candidatus Kurthia equi | reverse complement strand
TCTTACAACTTCTTTATTCAAATACCAATTAATCTATCGAAATGACATAAAAGTAATAATATAAATTAGTAATACCCATTTTTAAAAAGGATAAATCCTCAATAAAAAAAGAAGTTTATGAGGAAAGTAACAAACATACGATAGGAAAAATTTTGAATTTAAGTGGCTGAGAAGTTTAATCTTCCAATGAGTCATGTATAATGATGGGGAATAAAGTTATAAGAATATTTCGCGAATTAATTTTAAAGAAGCTTGATTTTTTTGGGGGGTAGTAGTGATGCAAATAGTAGCCTGGGTTATCCAATTTGGCTTAATAGGTATTTTAATGTTCTTCGTTGTTGGGAGATTACTCGGGACTCATTTAAGTATTTTTAAACGTATATTTTCAGTTAGCTTAAGTTTAACAATTACCTCCGTTGCTTATTGGTTTATGCATATTCAAAAGGATAAAACATTGTATACACCATTAGAGGATGAATCATTGATGTTTAGTTTAATCATTTGGATAGCTAGTTTATTGTTGATTACAATGCTATTTCATTTGGTATTAGAATTATTTGAACCTATTCATGAAACAAGATCCACAACATATGCGAAACAAAATATATTTATGCGGTTAGTCACACGTTGGAAGTTACAACGTCGATTAGCTAGTGTATTGCGAATTGCCTTTAAGCATGGGATAGGTAGGGCATTTGGATTTTGGCGATCTGCAGAAGGTGAGTTAAGCAATGCGCGTTCTTTTCGTTTGATGCTGGAGGAATGTGACGGGATTTTTATCAAATTTGGGCAGGTGTTATCAACACGAACAGATTTATTTTCTGAAACCTTTACAAAAGAATTATCGTTGCTACAGGAAAATGTAAAACCTATTTCAAAGGAAATTGTTGAAAGGCGATTAGAAAAGGCACTTGGTGAAAATTGGCAACAAAAATTTTCTGATTTTGAGATGGAACCGCTTGCTTCAGGGTCAATAGGTCAAGTGCATAAAGCAATGTTGTTTGAGCCACATGAAAAAGTAGTCGTGAAAATTTTAAGACCGGAAATTGATCAATTACTAAATAGAGATTTAGATTTGTTAATTAGTTTTGCGAGTTGGTTAACTGAAGAATCACAGTGGGCAGAGAATCTTGGCTTTTTAGATTTAGCGATTGGTTTTGCAAGTAGCATGCGTGAGGAAATTAATTTTGATCTTGAATTAAAAAACATGCAACAAATTTCAAATGCATTAAAAGATAGCAAGACGAATGTCGTCATTCCAAAAGTTTATCCTGAATATAGTGATTCAACAATATTAGTAATGGAATACATTGATGGCGTGAAAATTACGGAGGCAGAACAGCTATTATCTTATAATAATAAAAGTGAAAATGAAGTTTTGTCGCAATTATTTAATAGTTTTTTGATTCAAGTAATGACTGCTGGTATTTTTCATGGGGATCCTCATCCAGGAAATGTGCATATTATGAAATCAACAGCACAGGTAGCCTTGCTTGATTTTGGGGCGGTAGGAAGAATCGGAAAAGCTGAACAGAGAGGTTTAACGATGTTATTTATAGGCTATCATCGTGGCAATGCCGATATTGTTATTGAGTCACTACGCTATTTAGTAGAGAGTGAAACGCATTTGAAAGATAAGAAGTTTAAGCAATCAATTAGCCAACTTTTAGCTGAATTTTCGTATTTAGATAAAATATCGACAACTGAAATTGTTCAATCTTTATTTGCGATTATACAAAAAAATAATATGCGTCTTTTTCCAATGGTCGGCGTTGCTTTACGTGCGTTAATTACGTTGGAGGGGACCTTGCAAAGTGTATCAAAGGACTTCGATGCATTTCGATTTGCAAATGATTTTACGAAAACGAATACGACGCTTGAAAGTCCAGTGACAACAGCAAAATCATTGAAAACATTGGCTGTAGAAGAGTTGTTAATTGCATGGCCGGTCATTCAAAGCTTGCCACAACGACTAAATACAATTACGGAGAATTTTGAAAAAGGTGAAATGAGTATTAAAATGGACTTCACCTCAAGTGAAACGAATAAAGCCTTTTTAACGAAATGGCTCTCTCAATTCATGCTGTTATTAATTGGTATTACATTTGGTGGTCTATCAGTTGCTATACTCGCTATATCTCAAATAATAAATCATAGCTTTATTATTTATTTGAATACAGCTGCATATGTAGGCTTATTCCTCAGTTTAATCATTTTAGTTAGGTTATCTATACAAGTGATTCGAGAATATAAAAAAAATAGTTAAATAATAAAATAAATGAAACTTCTGCCTGAGTTTTACGTAGATAGAAGTATAAGTTCTGAAAGATACCTATTCAGGAGGTGCTGACATGCTTGATAATGTCGTTGATTTTTTTACAAATCCGACGGTTGTCATGATCGTATTACCGATTATTGCTTTATTATTTGCATCATCTTTATTTTCTTCAGGTATAGGTTTAGGTGGTATAGTAGGGTGTGTTTTAATTGGTTGTTTCTTCATCGTGCATTATGTGGCTGATTACACTTCTACATGGACAATTCTCTTATTTATTTTCGGTCTAATTCTTATTATTTTAGAAATAGTTGTTCCTGGAATGATAGTAGGTATCTTAGGAATTATAGCAATAATATGTAGTATTTTATTTACAGGTGCCAGTTTGATAATGACGGCATATGCAATCGCGATTGCATTAATTGTTGCGATAGTAGGGGTGGTGGTTATGGTGAAAATATTTGGTAAAAAGATGTCCGTATTTAATCGAATGGTTCTATCAGATTCGACGGATACAGAGAGTGGTTATGTTTCAAATGTTAATCGTACAGACTTACTTGAACGAGAAGCAGAAACGGTTACTGCATTAAGACCTTCAGGAGTAGCAATGCTTGATGGTGAGCGGCTAGATGTGGTATCAGAAGGTAGTTTTATCGATGCCGCTAAGAAAGTAATTATTATTGAAGTAGAAGGCTCGCGCATTGTCGTAAGAGAGAAAAATGAGGAGTAGGGGGATTTTAATATGGATACGATAGCTCTAACAGGTGGTCTTTTAACGGCCATTATTATTATTGTAGTTGCCATTATTTTATTGGCAATTTTATTCACTTTTGTTCCAGTAACATTGTGGATTTCAGCACTAGCAGCAGGTGTAAAAGTAAGTATTTTCACATTGGTAGGTATGCGTCTAAGACGTGTAACACCTTCACGTATTGTGAATCCGTTAATTAAAGCGCATAAAGCAGGAATTGATGTAACAATTAATCAATTAGAAAGTCACTATTTAGCAGGTGGTAATGTCGATCGCGTTGTGAATGCCTTAATCGCAGCACATCGTGCCAATATTGCCTTAACATTCGAACGCTGTGCGGCTATCGATTTAGCTGGACGTGATGTATTAGAGGCAGTTCAAATGTCCGTAAACCCGAAAGTGATTGAAACGCCATTCATCGCTGGTGTGGCTATGAACGGTATCGAAGTGAAAGCAAAAGCACGTATTACAGTTCGTGCAAACATCGACCGCTTAGTAGGTGGTGCGGGTGAAGAAACAATCATCGCTCGTGTAGGTGAAGGGATTGTTTCAACAATCGGTAGTGCGAAAAGTCATACAGATGTGTTAGAAAATCCAGATATGATTTCTCAAACTGTTTTAGCAAAAGGCTTAGATTCTGGTACAGCATTTGAAATTCTATCGATTGATATTGCAGATGTTGATGTAGGTAAAAATATCGGTGCAGAATTACAAATGGAACAAGCACAGGCAGATAAAAATATTGCACAAGCGAAAGCTGAAGAACGTCGTGCAATGGCTGTTGCAAACGAACAAGAAATGATTGCACGTGTTCAAGAGATGAAAGCAAAAGTAGTGGAAGCAGAAGCAGAAGTACCATTAGCTCTTGCTGAAGCCTTCAAATCTGGTCATTTAGGTGTCATGGATTATATGAACTACCAAAATGTTCAAGCAGATACAAGCATGCGTCAATCAATCAGTAAAATGGATGATAATCACACAGCAGGCGAAGAATAATAGCTGCTTTGTGAGAGAGGAGGATGACAAATGGAAGGTTTTATCATTTTTCTTGTCATCACACTTATTGGGTTTGTCGTGAATAAGGCTAAAGGTAATACGGAAGAGGCCGAAAATAAACGCAAACAAATGCCTCCTATGGGGCAAGGACCTTTTAATAAAAAAAATCCCCCGACTCCGCAGCGTGCTGGACTAGGCGATTATATGAAAAAGGTTGCTCAAGAAGTAGAAAAACAAATGGGTGAAACGCCTAAAAAAGAAGTACAAAAAAAGGTAGAAAATAAGGTGGAAGAGTATAAGCGTGCTAAAGAAGAGGTAAAACCTTTACTTGAAAATGCCCGTTCTACTCGTGAGGAACATATTCGCTCAGCTCGCCCAACAATGGAACAAGCTCGAGCGGTACAAGATGAAAAGAGACGCATTTTACAAGAAAAAAGACGTGAGTTTGCCAATCGGAATAAACTTGTTCCTAGAACAAAAAGAGGAATGGCCCAAGCTATTATTATGTCAGAGATTTTAGCGCCACCGCTATCTAAACGTAAAAAATAGTAAAGTATTGCTCAAACATTTGATAATCATCATTTGTTTGAGCTTTTTTTGTGCGAATCAATCGTTTTTTTGGTTTAAAAGTAATAAAGTAAAGTTCTATTGTTAAAGGTGACAAAATTGACAAAATCACTTGTAAAAATAGGGAAAACAAAGTGAAATTTTTGCACGATAACAGATTGAATGATAAGCTAAGAAAAAGGTAATAAATTGGAAGGTATTGAACTATTAGGTGACATCGTAAAACAATAGCAACACTTTGTGATGCACTACTAAGGAGATATAAAATGACAGAATTACAACCTATTCAGCTTACTTTAAAAGATCCAAATGAAGCAATTATGCTACTTGGTATTTCGGATGCCAATCTGAAATTAATCGAGGAAACGTTCCAAATTCAAATCATTACTCGTGGTGATTCAATTATCATTGTTGGTGATGAAGAACATAAGGCTGAGGCGGCTATACTTATCGAACAACTGTTAAAGGTAATACGAAAAGACATTAATATTAATCAAAGAGATGTTGTATCTGCAATCGAGATGTCAAAAGCCGGTACAATTGAATATTTATCCGAACTATATGATGAAGTAATTGCTCGTAATACAAAAGGTAAAATCATCAGAGCCAAAACAATAGGTCAACGTAGCTATATTAAGGCAATGAGAACGAAAGATTTAGTATTTGGGATTGGACCTGCTGGTACGGGTAAAACTTATTTAGCAGTTGTTATGGCTGTGACTGCTTTAAAAAATAATGCGGTGAAACGAATTGTCTTAACTAGGCCAGCAGTTGAAGCAGGAGAGAGTCTAGGCTTTTTACCGGGTGATTTGAAGGAAAAGGTCGATCCATATTTAAGACCGCTCTACGATGCCTTACATGATGTTTTAGGGCTAGAGCAAACGACACGTATGATTGAACGTGGAACAATTGAAATTGCACCGCTTGCTTATATGCGTGGACGTACATTAGAAGATGCATTTGTTATATTAGATGAAGCACAAAATACGACAAAGGCACAAATGAAAATGTTTTTAACTCGTTTAGGTTTTGGATCGAAAATGGTGATTACTGGTGATAAGACACAGATTGATTTACCAAGAGGGCAAGGCTCTGGTTTAACACATGCCGAACATCTTTTGAAAAATGTTCCTGGTGTATCGTTTCAAATTTTAGAAGCCGGTGATATTGTTCGCCATCCATTGGTAGCTAAAATTATTACGGCTTATGAAGCAGAGAGTAAAGAATAGCCATTTAAATTAGACGAGAGCATTCATATTTTGATTATGGGTGTTCTCGTTGTTAATTAATGATGTAAAAAGTGAAGAGCAACAATAGATAATTGTGAGGTGACGAGATTGACTAAATTTATAGAGAGATTAACCAAAATCATTCGATTTCCCTTACTGCTCGTCATCGTATTAATGTTTACTGGAATAATTCAGTATGTATTGATGGTGAAAGATGTACAAGGTGTTCATTATGACTTGAAGCTTTTTCAAGTATCTCCAGAAACCATCCGCTCGGTTAAAACCGTAGAGGATACGAAGAAAACAGAGAAGGATAGGCAACAGGCGGCCACTGATGTAGAAGCTGTATATGTTTATTCAGAGGAAAAAGGGAAAAATCAAATTTCCATGGTAAACACGTTCTTTGATGATGTAGAAGAAAGTAAACAAATCATTGAAGGGAAATCTAAAAAACAACAGATAGCTGAGAAAGACAAGCAAGTACAAAGAATCCAAGATGACATCAAAAAACTTTCTTCTGAAAACACGAAATTTAATTTAAGTGATGTTGACATTATGACGTTGCTTGAGCAAAATACGACGGATATACAAAAAGCTAAGACAGAAATCACCTCAGCTTTAGCTTCACAAATGTCTGTTCCTATACGAGAAGATCGTTTGAATGATGCGAAAGACAGCATTGAGCGAACGATTCGTTACAGTTCGACTTTTCCAAGCGATTTAAAAGAAATTGGCATGAGTTTAGCTCGGTCGGCATTAGTCGTTAATGAATCGAAGGATGCAAAAGCGACTGAGGAAAGTATTGAACAAGCTAAGGCAAATGTAGATCCAACACGTATTCTTCAAGGCCAGATTATTGTGCAAGAGGGACAGGTGATTGATCGTGATGTCTATCATCAACTTGAATTAAGTGGTTTATTATCTGAAGATGTCTCTAAAAAACCGCTACTCGGTCTTGCTCTATTGATTATATTGCAGTTAGTACTATTTTTCTCTGTATTCTATGCGAATAAGACGAAATCAGATAGCGTGAAAATAAGAGATTTAATGATTACAATGCTTGTTTACTTACTATCGATGGTATTAATGGAATTGTTAGATCTAGTAGATGGAGAATTTGATATTATTATTGGTTTCCTTTTCCCAACAGCCATTGCGCCATTACTTATTCGTATTTTAGTAAATGAACGGATGGCTATTCTCATAACGGTTGCATTAGGTCTTTCTGCGGGTATAGTATTCCAGGAAGGGTATTCAACGGTTATGCAGATGGAAATCGCACTATACCTTATTATTAGTGGGTTAGCATGCGTACTATTTATGCGTAAAATGATAAGTAGAACGAAAATATTAACAGTAAGTCTCCAAGTGGCTGCCGTAAATATGCTATTTATATCAAGTTATTTACTACTGACTCAATCAAATTATAAGTTTGAAGAGTTATTGTTTTATCTTTTAGCAGCAGTTGTCTCAGCAGTTGTATCGGGTGCGTTAGCAATGGGATTATTACCGTTTATTGAATCTGCTTTTGGAATCATTTCAAGCTATCGTTTGATAGAATTATCCAATCCTAATCACCCGTTGCTGAAGAAAATATTGATGGAAGCACCGGGGACGTATCATCATAGTTTAATGGTTGCTAATTTAGCGGATGCCGCATGTGAGGCTGTTGGAGCAAATGGTCTATTGGCAAGAGTCGGTTGCTATTATCATGACATTGGCAAGACACGTCGACCCGGATTTTTCGTTGAAAATCAAATGAATGGCTTTAATCCTCATGATCAGTTGCCACCAGAGGCATCTAGCGATATAATTATTGCCCATGTAATTGATGGTGTGAAGATTTTACAAAAGCATAAAATGCCTAAAGAAATCATTGATATTGCTGCTCAGCATCATGGTACATCACTAGTGAAATTTTTCTACTTTAAAGCTAAGGAACTTGATCCAGATGTATCGGAAGAAAAATATCGTTATAGTGGACCAAAGCCACAGACGAAAGAAAATGCTATTATAAGTATAGCGGATAGTGTAGAAGCTGCAGTTAGATCAATGAAAGAGCCGAATGCAGAAAAAATAAAATCATTGATTCACGCAATTACGCAGGATAAATTGATGGATGAACAGTTTGATGAATGTGATCTTTCTATCAAAGAACTTAAAACAATTGAAAAGGTTTTTGGGGAAACATTAAATGGAACCTTCCATTCACGCATTGAATATCCGAAGTAGGAAAAAGCCTAGGAGGACATAAATATGTTATTAAATATTGATTTTTTAGATGAAACAGGTAAAGTTAAAGAATCGGATATGCAACTAGTAGAAACACTACTACAACATGCAGCTACGGTAGAACAAATTGAAGAAGGTACAGAATTATCGATTACCTTTGTAACGAATGAAGCCATTCATGCGATTAATAAGGAATATCGTCATAAGGATGCACCAACTGATGTCATTTCTTTTGCTCTTGAAGAATTAGGTGAAGGGGAGACAGCCATCATCGCTGAAGGTATGCCACGTATTTTAGGGGATGTTATC
The DNA here is from genome assembly GCA_018065935.1 of Candidatus Kurthia equi. Taxonomy (GTDB): domain Bacteria; phylum Bacillota; class Bacilli; order Bacillales_A; family Planococcaceae; genus Kurthia; species Kurthia equi. Next base: position 6,616 of record JAGHSJ010000290.1, on the reverse strand, counting down.
ATTTCTATTGATCGTACACGTGAACAAGCCGCTGATTTTGGCCATTCATTTGAACGTGAGTTAGGTTTCCTAGCAGTACATGGCTTCCTACATGTATTAGGGTATGATCATATGGAGCCAGAAGATGAAAAAATCATGTTCGGTAAACAAGATGAGATTTTAGAATCTTACGGTTTATCGAGAGATACGAATGAACGTCACTAAATTTTTAAAATCCTTCACTTATGCATTTGCAGGCATCCGAGCCGCAGCAAAGGAACAGAATTTTTGTTTTCATCTAATCTCAGCAGTAATTGTAAGTGTTCTTGCAGCTGTAACAAAGGTTAGTACAGTCGAATGGCTTGTATTAGTACTTATTATGGCACTGGTTTTATCATTAGAAATGATTAATTCTGCGATTGAACGCGTAGTGGACTTGGCAACGACTGAAATTCATCCTTTAGCAAAATTGGCGAAGGACCTAGCAGCTGGAGCAGTATTAATTGCAGCTGGAGCAAGTGTAATAATTGGCTTGATTATTTTTATACCAAAATGGTTTAATTTATAACAGAGCGGAGAATGATAATGGATCGTAAACAGTTGATTGAAGAATCGAAAAAAGCTAGAGAATTTGCATATGTTCCTTATTCGAAATTTCAAGTAGGCGCAGCTTTGCTGTCACAAGACGGCGAAGTTTTTCATGGCTGTAATATTGAAAACTCAGGTTACAGTCTAACAAATTGCGCTGAAAGAACAGCTATTTTTAAAGCTGTTTCACAAGGTGTTAGAAAGTTTGCTGCATTGGCAGTTGTAGCAGATACAGACGGTCCAGTAGCCCCATGTGGTGCCTGCAGACAAGTGCTTTCAGAGTTCTGTGAGCCCAATATGCCAGTATATTTAACAAATTTAACAGGTGATGTACAGGAGACAACAGTCGCACAGCTGTTACCTGGAGCATTTACCCCGGAGGATGTATTAGATGCAAGAAAATAATCAATTTAAATCAGGGTTTGTCTCAATTATTGGTCGCCCAAACGTAGGTAAATCAACGTTTTTAAACCATGTAATCGGACAAAAAATCGCTATCATGAGTGATAAACCTCAAACAACACGTAATAAAGTACAAGGTGTTTTAACAACAGATGACGCTCAAATTATCTTTATTGATACACCAGGTATCCACAAACCTAAACATAAATTAGGTGAATTCATGTTAAAAGTATCTAAAAATGCTTTACGTGAAGTAGAAGTTATTATGTTTATGATCAACGCACAACAAAAATTAGGACCTGGCGATCAATATGTGATGGAGATGCTAAAAGGTACAAACACACCTGTATTTTTAGTAGTGAACAAAATTGATACGATTCAACCAGAAGAATTGATGAAAAAAATTGAAGAGTATCGCCATGAATTTGATTTTGCAGAAGTTGTTCCTATCTCAGCTTTAGAGGGGAACAATGTAGAAACACTTTTAGCGACACTTAAAAAATATTTACCAGAAGGTCCGCATTACTACCCAGCAGACCAAGTAACCGATCACCCAGAACGTTTTATCATTTCTGAAATGATTCGTGAAAAAGTTTTACATTTAACACGTGATGAAGTACCTCACTCAATTGCGGTTGAGATTGAAAAAATCCGTCGTGATGAAGATGATCGTGTACATGTAATGGCTTCAATTATTGTTGAACGCGATTCACAAAAAGGAATTATTATTGGTAAAAAAGGTTCTATGCTAAAAGAAATCGGTACGCGTGCGCGTAAAGATATCGAAAATCTTCTTGGTTCAAAAGTGTATTTAGAGCTTTGGGTTAAAGTTCAAAAAGATTGGCGTGACCGTTCTTCACAATTACGTGACTACGGTTACCGTGACGACGAATACTAAGAAGGAAGTGAAAGGCATTGCTCAGTAAAATAGAAGGCATTGTCTTAAAAACGCGACCATATGGAGAAGCAAATAAAATTGTTATTCTAATGACGGAGGAGGCTGGGAAGATTGCGGTAATGGCGAGAGGGGCTAAAAAGCCTTCTAGTCGTCTTGCAGGCGTTTCTCAACCCTTTACACATGGTCATTTCCTCGTTCAAAAGGGCAAGGGAATGGGTACTTTACAGCAAGGTGAGGCTATTTCATCCATGCGTCATATTCAGCAGGATATACTTATAACGGCGTATGCCAGTTATATTGTAGAAATAGTAGATCGTTTAGTCGAAAATGATCAACCACAGCCAGGTGTATATCATATGCTCCTTCAAGCGCTTCAAGCGATTGAAGAAGCATATGATCCACAAGCAATTGCATTATTTGTACAATGGAAAATGCTTCCTTTTACTGGTGTCCAACCAACACTCTCTCATTGTGCAGGCTGTTCCGCTGTGGATGGAGAATTTGCCTTTTCATTTTCACAGGGTGGTTTTTTATGTCATCGTTGTTTTCATCTAGACCCTTATATTATTCGTTTAACGCCGAAACAGTTGAAATTAATTCGTATGTTTTATTTCACACCAATTGACCAAATTGGAAAATTGGATTTGAAAAAAGATACGAAACGATTTATTGAAAATATTGTATCGACAATTTACGAGGAACAATCAGGCATGCGTTTTAAATCCAAAGCGTTTATTACGCAATTGGAAAGAACGCCACTTATGATGAAACAATCACCAGAAACTGATGAAAACTAACTAAATCTGTGAAATAGAATAGATGTATAACTATAAAAAGAAGGAGTTGCAAGTAAAGCAACTCCTTCTTTTTTATGGATTTATTCGTATAAAAACTCTTCGCCATCTAAATCATTCATTTCGTGATACATAGAAGTATCCCAAAATATCGTGCTTGTTACAATATTCTCTTCATAAGGAAGCTGGTCAGCAGGTAAGTTCATATTTTTGGAATTTAAAATACTATTATTAATTTGGTGAATTTGTTTTGATGAATATTTTTCTTCAGCCATATAGGAGAACATCTTTGAAACTTCGATATTTAGGATATCCGGATAGGTGGGTGAAATGCTTGCACTTATTACTTTTAATGGAATATCAAATTGGCCATTTGTTACAATTAATTCGCCATCCAATGACTTACCATTTTTTAAGTCTGAATCGAATTTTATTGCAAGTGTACCATATGAGAAAATCCGATGGAGTTTACCTGTCAAAACATCATGTCCCTTCATAAAGTGATTCTATCTATTCATTATAATAGAATTTTAGGAAGAAGGGTAAGAAAATCAATTGGTTTTAAAACTTTGCCATTTTCATGAATCAATCGCTTATGAATTCCGTAATAAATATTTTTTTATTGTAGGCATTTTTTGTAGGATTTTACAAACTGGTAATGCGAGAAAAACCCCTAAAATATTTTGCATGAAGTCTCCAGGTAAAGAGGTGAGGGGGGTTATCCAATTGCCATAAAGAATACTTTCACCAATATAATAAATACTCATCATTACTGGAATAGAAACCACAAGCGCAAGTAAATTATATAGAAAACTTGTCCCGTTTTTTTCGTTCGACCAAGCAATTTTCCCAACAATATAGCCCTGCAAAGCTCTCGCGATAATCGTGATAGGTGCCCATAAAACCCATCCACCAACTAAATCAAATAGTCCAAGTCCAATAGCACCAGCGTAGGCACCTTTTTTAGGGCCAAATAAAATGGAAGAAATAAAAAGCATAGCTGTTCCTAGATGAACGAGGCCACCGTTTCCTGGAAGTGGTAATTTAATATTTAGTATAAGTGTTGCCACAAATACAAGAGTTGCTAACATTGCTATAATGGTTAAATCGAGCGTTTTACTTCGCGTAGAAGTGTGTGTAGGATGCTTTAATGTCATTTTGAATAACCTACCAATCTATTGTTTTCAAATTAGTATGAACGCAGCTAGTATGAAATAAAAGAGTCAGTGAAGAGATTTTTTTAAGGTCAGTTATTTGTAGAAAGAAGTAGCTAACTAAATATGACTGCTTATTTGTCATAGACAAGGGGTGAATAGATGAAAAAAGTAGCGGTTATACAGGATCTTTCTTCTTTTGGGAAATGCTCATTAACAGCAGCATTACCTGTTCTTTCTGTAATGGGTTCACAAGCTTGTCCATTACCAACGGCAGTATTAACAGCCCAAACAGGATTTTCAAGCTATTATTGTAAGGATTTAACGAACGAAATGGTTCATTATACGGATGAGTGGTCAAATATGGGCGCAGCTTTTGATGGGATTCAAACTGGCTATGTAACAGGGGAAAAGCAAATTGCACATATTTTTCATTTTCTAGAATTATTTCATCGAGATAAAACCAAACTATTAGTAGACCCAGTCCTTGGAGATGATGGGCAACTATATAAAATGTTTTCAACTAATTTAGTAGATCAAATGCAAGTGCTTGTAAAAACGGCGGATATTATTACGCCAAACATAACAGAATGTTGTTTATTGACAGGAATTTCCTATGAAAAGATCAAGCGCTATAAGGACCAAAAAAGCTTTTTTCAAGCAGTAGAAGAAGCGGGTAGATTATTACAGCAACAAACCAATGCGCATGTAATCGTAACAGGTATTTCCATGGAGTCTTCAAATGAAATCGGCAATTTATATGTGGATGCGGAGCAAATCTATTTGAAGCAAAGTGCGTATAATGGGGAAAGTTATTCTGGAACAGGGGATTTATTTTCATCTATTATGATGGGCGGTATGATGCGTGGGCAAAGTATTAAAGAGACAATGGTTCTTGCGCAACAATTTTTACAGGCTGCTATTACTACTACTTCACTAACATCTTTCTCACCTAAAGAAGGGATTCATTTTGAGCAACATTTGAATTTATTATTTTAAAAGTAGGCTGTGTAAGTTAAGTGATGAAAGTTGTTTTTGGATAAATAAAAAGCCCGAACCAATGCGTTTAAATACGCTTGTTCGGGCTTATTTATATACAGCTAATCTAGCGGTATTTTATATTAGAATTGTAAAGATTTTTCGATGAATGCTTTTACATCAGCGATAGGCATACGTTCTTGTTCCATAGAGTCACGGTGACGAACTGTTACCATACCGTCTTCAACTGAGTCGAAGTCGTATGTGATACAGAATGGTGTACCGATTTCATCTTGGCGACGGTAACGTTTACCAATTGATTGTGATTCATCGTAGTCAACTGGGAATGCTTTGCGAAGTTCAGCCCAAACATCATGAGCGCCTTCAGATAATTTTTTAGATAATGGTAATACTGCTGCTTTGAATGGTGCTAAAGCCGGGTGGAAGCGTAGAACTGTACGAACATCTCCGCCTTCAAGTTCTTCTTCATCATATGCATCACATAGGAAGGCTAGTGTTACACGGTCAGCGCCTAGAGATGGCTCGATGCAGTAAGGAACATAGCGTTCATTTGTAATTGGATCTACATAAGTGAAATCTTCACCTGAGTGTTCCATATGTTTTTTAAGGTCGAAGTCTGTACGAGAAGCTACGCCCCATAGTTCGCCCCAGCCAAATGGGAATTGGAATTCGATATCAGTTGTAGCATTTGAGTAATGAGAAAGTTCATCTTCTTCATGGTCACGTAGACGCATTGAATCTTCTTTCATTGCTAAGTTTAATAACCAGTTTTTACAGAATTCTTTCCAGTATGCATGCCATTCTAATTCTTCACCAGGTTTGCAGAAGAATTCAAGTTCCATTTGTTCGAATTCACGCGTACGGAATGTGAAGTTACCAGGCGTGATTTCGTTACGGAATGATTTACCAACTTGTGCAATACCGAATGGCGTACGTTTACGCATTGAACGTTGTACATTTTTAAAGTTAACGAAAATACCTTGTGCAGTTTCAGGGCGTAAGAAAATTTCGTTAGTTGAAGATTCTGTTACACCTTGGAATGTTTTAAACATAAGGTTGAATTGACGAATATCAGTGAAGTCAGAAGAACCACAGTTCGGACAAGTAACTTCTAATTCAGCCATTTTTTCTTTCATTTGGTCAAAGCTCATACCGTCAACGATGATTTCTTTACCTGTTTTCGTAAGAGATGCATCTTCGATTAATTTATCTGCACGGTGACGAGATTTACAGTTTTTACAGTCAATCATTGGGTCATTGAAGTTACCTACGTGACCAGATGCTACCCAAGTTTTAGGGTTCATTAAAATAGCTGCATCAAGACCAACATTGTACTCAGATTCTTGTACGAATTTGTCCCACCAAGCTTTTTTAACGTTATTTTTTAATTCTACGCCTAATGGACCGTAATCCCACGTATTTGCTAAGCCACCGTAAATATCAGAACCAGGGAATACAAATCCTCTGTGTTTTGCTAAACTTACGATACTTTCCATTGATTTTGTCATGTGAATGACCTCCTAAATTAATATAAAATGTAAAAAGCACCCGTCTCCGGGCAAACTTTCTGCCCGGGGACGAGTGCATAATGACCCGCGGTTCCACCCCGATTGACTATTATAAAATAGTCCTCTTTAATGTAGCTATGGCTCCAGGATGCCGTTTCATTCATCGTGCAAGACTTTCACCATCTCTTGCTCGCTTAATATATGATGAACTACTTATAACCCGTTCATTGCCTCTATTGCATGATGATATTGTATCACGCAACACTTTTCTTCGCAATATTTATAGAAATAGTA
>JAGHSJ010000028.1 GCA_018065935.1 Candidatus Kurthia equi | reverse complement strand
TATCAGTAGGGATTACTAACAAAGGAAATAGGGGTATGGGAGAACATGAAAAACATAATAATGATTATTTTAGGTTCAGTATTAGTAGGATTTGCTTACAATTGGCTATTAATTCCGCATCATATTTTAAGTAGTGGGTTAAGTGGGATTGCCATTATGCTTGGCTTGATTTATCCAATGGACACGGGGGTCCTTAATTTTGCATTAAATTTACCACTTCTAATATTAGGGGTTATGAAGCTTGGTAAGAAATTTAGTTTATATACAATTATTTCGGTTGTAGCATTATCAATTAGCTTATATGTAATTCCAGTTTTCCAGTTGGCACATGAGCCATTATTAGCGGCATTATTTGGTGGTGTGATTACGGGGATTGGAATCGGCATTATATTTAGAGCTTCTGGTTCATCAGGTGGTTTTGATATTGTAGCGATGATTTTAGCGAAGAAAACAGATTTCCCAATCGGTTCGCTATTATCAGTAATGAATGCAGTTATTGTCATTGCTTCAGGCTTTATTTTTGGCTGGGATGCCGCATTGATGACTTTAGTGACAATTTATGCAACAGGTAAAGTAATTGATACATTACACACGAATCACATAAAATTAACCTTAACGATTATTACAGCTAAAGGCGAAGAAATGAAGAATATGCTTTTAGAAAATTTATACCGAGGCGTAACGATTTCTGATGGCATTGGTGCATATTCTGGTGAACATCGTAAAGTATTAATGACGGTCATAACAAAATATCAATTAGCTGAGTTAAAACAATTAATTCAACAAACCGATCCACATGCATTTGTGAATATTACGCAGACAACAGAAGTTGTAGGTTCATTTCACAAATCATAATAGAAAGTAGATATTTCTCAGAAAAGATTAAATTACTTCTTTAGATGAAAGATTTAACAAATTAAAACCATTATTTTCGGGACAATCCGAAGATAATGGTTTTTTTTATAAGAAATATCATTTATTTATAGTAACCCAGTTGTTCAGAGGCTGTTTTTCCCGCTTTTATTAAGTAACCAATAAGAGAGGTCATTTTTGTTCGTGTTAAAACTTTAGATGATCCCACAATCGAGAGAGAAGCAATCACTTTATTCGTATAGTCTTTAATCGGAACAGCTATGGAAGCGATTCCCTCTGTCAACTCTTCCACACTCATGGCATAACCAGTAGAACGAATGAATTTAAGCTCCTTTTCTAATAATAAAGGGTTTGTAATGGTGTGTTCAGTAAATGCCTGTAAACCATTTTCGATAAGCGCCTTGATAAATCGCTCATTTTGAGATGCTAAGAGAATTTTCCCCGAACTAGTGCTATGTGCAGGATTTCTACCGCCTAATATGGTTTTCGCCTTTGTGTGCTTCGTGCTGTAGATTTTTTCTAAATAAATGATGTCATATCCATCCAAAACAGCTAAGTGGGCATCCTCTTTTAAATCAAAAGCGACTTGTGTAAGAATAGGAGACATCAATTCGCGGATTTTGTTCTTCGTTAATGCCACACCAGCTAAGTTAATAACCGTATAACCAAGTGAGAAGCCCCTTTGTTGCTCTCTTTTTACAAAGTCTTGTGATACAAGTGTGGCCATAATCTTACTGACAGCGCCCTTACTCAAACCGGTTCGTAAGGCAATTTCAGTGACACTTAAATAAGGCGTATCAATTGAAAATAGTTTTAAAATATTTGTAGCGTTAATAACAGATTGAATATGTTGACTCATTGGCTAGCACCCCTTTTTGTGAAATATCCAAAAGGTTTCCTACTAGGAAATAATAGTTTTAAAAACAATCGATGTAAACGCTTACTACACATACAATATACAATTTTTTGAAATAAAAGTATAGTGAGTTTCTCTCTAGTAAACAAAAGTCTTTAAAGTATTCGAAATATTTCGTAATTTAACTACATAAAGTAAATAAGGAGGAATTCAAATGCCAAATAAAATTCAAAAAAATAAAGCTATTCAAGAAAAGTATGCCTCTTTTAACTGCTTACATTATATAGATGGAGAATACATCGCATCCATTAATGATACAACTTTCGACAATATAAATCCTGTGACGAAGGATGTAATCGGGAAAGTAGCAAATGGCAGGAAAGCAGATGTAGATCGCGCAATAGCTGTAGCTAAAAAAGCAAAAAATGGCCCTTGGAAAACAATGCCCTTAAATGAACGCTCAAAAATTATACGAAAGATTGGGGATTTAATTCTCGAAAATCTTGAGATACTAGCTGAATTAGAAAGTCTAGATACAGGAAAACCTTTTTCTTTGGCCAAAAGTTTAGATATACCACGTGCAGCGTATAATTTTCATTTCTTTGCGGATTATATGATTTCAACATCACAAGAATCCTTTCAGCAAGATGATGTGGCTCTGCATTATGCCGTTAGAAAACCAGTCGGCGTCGTAGGATTAATCAATCCTTGGAATTTACCTTTACTGCTAATGACCTGGAAGCTTGCGCCTGCATTAGCGGCAGGAAATACCGTTGTTATGAAACCATCAGAAGTGACACCTATGACAGCGACCTTTATTGCTGATTTGTGTACGCAAGCGGGTGTTCCAAAAGGTGTAGTCAATCTTGTTCATGGTTTTGGAGAAGCAGGTGCTGCACTATCTGAAAGCAAGGATGTGGATGCCATCGCCTTTACGGGGGAGACACTAACAGGTACAGCTATTATGCAGGCATCTGCTCCTTCATTAAAAAAGTTGTCCTTTGAATTAGGTGGTAAAAATCCAAACGTGATTTTTGCTAGTGCGAATATGGAAGAGGCAATTGAAACATCTATTCGTTCGAGTTTCTTGAATCAAGGTGAAGTTTGTCTATGTGGTTCTAGAGTGTATGTCCATGAAGCAGTTTACGATGAATTTGTAAATGGCCTTGTTGAAAAAACGAAGAACTTAAAAATTGGTGACCCATTTGAAGAAGAAACTTTTGTTGGTGCAGTTGTCAGTGAAGAACATTATAACAAAGTTCTAAGTTATCTTGAGATTGCAAAAGAAGATGGTGGGACATTCTTAACCGGTGGACAGAAAAATTCAGATTATGACGGTTATTTTATCAATCCAACGATTATCACTGGGCTGACAAAAGACTCTCGCTGTGTACGTGAAGAAATTTTCGGACCTGTAATCACGATTATTCCATTTGCGACAGATGAGGAAATCCTTGAACAAATCAATGATACATCCTATGGGTTGGCCGCAACAATTTGGACAAGCGATTTAAGACAGGCCCATACAATTGCAGCCAAAATCGAAACAGGTATTGTATGGGTGAATACATGGTTCCTACGTGATTTACGCACACCATTTGGCGGCATGAAGAGTAGTGGAATTGGACGTGAAGGTGGCGCGCATAGTATAGACTTTTATACAGAGCTAACGAATATCACCATAAAATTGTAGGAGTGAAAAGTGAAATGATCAACATAAAAGAGCAAGCACGCTATTTGGCTACAGCCTATCCAAAAGGTGGAGTAGAAGCAATTACTTCAAAATTCCCAAATCTAAAGGTCAAAGAAGCATATGAAATCCAATTGCAAACGGTTGCTCATAAAATGGAGCAGGGGCATATCATTACTGGAAAGAAGATTGGCCTTACATCAGAAGCCATGCAAAATTCACTCAATGTACATGAACCTGATTATGGTCATCTATTAAGCGATATGTTAATAAAAAATAATGGCAAAGTACCAAGTGGACACCTGCTTCAACCAAAAGTAGAGGGCGAACTAGCTTTTGTTTTAAAAAAAGATTTAAAAGGGCCTAATATAACAGCAATGGATGTCATTCTAGCGACCGATTATATCGTTCCAGCACTAGAAATAGTAGATAGCCGCATAAAAAATTGGAAAATAAACTTACAAGATACCATTGCAGATAACGCTTCATCAGGGTTATATGTGCTAGGTGATGAGCGCTTTCAAATACATGAGGTGGATTTTAAAAAGATTGGAATGGCCCTTTATAAAAATGATGAATTATTGAATACGGGAGCTGGTGTAGCCTGTTTAGGAAATCCAGTAGAAGCTGTTGTTTGGTTAGCAAATAAATTAGCAGACTATACGATTTCCTTGAAAAAAGGAGAGGTTATTTTATCTGGGGCTTTATCAGAAGCCATGCCAGCCTACGAAGGCGATGTATTCGCCTGTAAGTTTAATCAACTAGGGGAAGTTCGTGTTGAATTTTAAAAGGAGATGAATGATATGTCAATTCTTAAAGTCGGTATTATTGGTTCCGGGAATATTGGTAGCGACTTAATGATCAAGCTTTTACGCTCGAAAAAACTGAAAGTAACCGCGATGATTGGGATTGATAAGGAATCACGTGGCATGAAATTAGCCGCTGAACAAGGGTTAGAAATTTTTGATGGCGGAATAGATAGCTGGGCAGATGAACCTGATTCAGTGGATTTATTATTTGATGCAACTTCAGCTAATGCTCATCTACATAATAATGATATCGCACAGAAGCATCGTAAAATCATGATTGATTTAACCCCAGCAGCTATTGGTCCATTTGTCGTTCCTTCAGTTAATGGTCAACAACGCTTAACCGAGCGAAATATTAATATGGTGACCTGTGGAGGGCAGGCGACAACACCTATCATTGCAGCCGTAAGTCAGGTACAAAGGTTATCATACAGTGAAATTGTAGCTACGATTTCGAGTAAAAGTGCAGGACCAGGTACGCGTGCAAATATTGATGAATTTACAGAGACTACGGCAAAAGCGATTGAAGTTATTGGTGGTGCTGAAAAAGGACGTGCTATTATTATTTTAAATCCTGCAGAGCCACCCATTATGATGCGTGATACGGTCTATATGATAGTGAAGGATGGAACGGTAAAAGAAAAAGAGGTCATAGCCTCTATTCATCAAATGGTGGAAAAAGTACAGCAGTATGTTCCGGGTTACCGTTTACGTATGGAACCAATCATTGAAGGGCAAAAAATAACTGTTTTTATAGAGGTTACTGGTCAAGGTGATTTTCTACCTGCATACGCAGGAAATTTGGATATTATGACGTCAGCCGCTGTGCAAGTAGCTGAATCAATTGCAGAAAAGCAAAGTGAGGCGAATACAAAATGAATGAAACAAATTTAGATGTATTGATTACAGAAGTTGCATTGCGTGATGGTAGTCATGCAGTTAATCATTCATTTACAGAAGACCAAGTAGAACAAGTTGTTACAGTATTAGATGAAGCCCATGTCCCATTTATAGAAGTTTCTCATGGGGATGGATTGGGAGGAAGCACCTTACAATACGGCCTATCAAAAGTAGATGAATTTAAGCTAATCGCGCGTGCGGTAAAAACAGCGAAATTTTCAAAAATAGCTGTTTTATTATTGCCAGGTATTGGTACAGTCCATGATATACGAAAGGCAAAAGAGGCGGGAGTATCTTTGATTCGTATTGCTACGCACGCAACGGAAGCTGATATAGCACAACAGCATATTGAAGAAGCGAAGAAATTAGGCTTAATAACGATTGGTTTCTTGATGATGGCACATATGGCTTCAGCTGAAGTATTGTTAGAGCAAGCAAAAAAAATGGAGAGCTATGGCGCAGAGGCTGTCTATGTAACTGATTCAGCAGGGGCTATGCTACCTAGTGAGGTAACTGAAAAAATTACGTTATTAAAAGCTAATTTGGATTGTGAAATTGGTTTTCATGCCCATAATAACTTAGGGTTAGCTATAGGAAATACGCTTGCTGCCATTGAAGCAGGTGCTACACGAATTGATGGAAGTATTCGAGCATTGGGTGCAGGGGCTGGAAATGCACAAACAGAAGTTTTAGTGGCTATACTTGAAAAAATGCATATCAAGACAGGTGTTGATTTATATAAAATAATGGATGCGGCCGAAGAAGTTGTAGCCCCATTGCTACCAAAACCACAGGAAATCACAAAAGGAAGTCTTATCTTGGGCTATGCTGGCGTGTATTCAAGTTTTTTATTGCACGCACAAAGAGCGGCAAAGAAATATAGAGTAGATAGCCGAGATATTCTTTATAAATTAGGGCAATTGAAAGTAGTTGGTGGACAGGAGGATATGATAGTCGATGTAGCTAAACAATTAGTGAGAGGAGGGACGGAAATAAATGAACCCACAGCAAGTAAGTGAATTAGCAGCGTATATTTTACAAGCGCAGGATGAAAAATATGAAATTCGAAAATTGACTGCCGAAAAATATCCAGATTTAACGATTGATGAAGCATACTTAATTCAAGAGCAATTGATGAAAATGCGTTTGGCGCGTGGAGACGCTATTTTAGGACCCAAAATGGGCTTAACAAGCTATGCCAAATTGAAACAAATGCATGTCACAGATCCTATTTATGGCTATATTTTTAAATCCATGCATGTACCAGAAGGTTCAACCATTATGCTGACGAATTATATCCATCCTAAAGTAGAGCCAGAAATCGGCTTTATTTTAAAGAATGAATTGAAGGGGCCAAACATGACAAAGGAGCAAGTACTGGAGGCAACTGAATATGTATTCCCGGCTATAGAAATCATAGATAGTCGCTTTGAAAATTTTGATTTTACAATGCCAGATGTAATTGCAGATAACACATCTGCTTCAGGTGCCGTGATGGGAACTACGATGCGAAAGGCGACTTCTTTAGATTTAGAAACCATCGGTGTATACCTTACCATCAATGGAAAAGTAAAGACTATTGGTGCAGGTGCAGCTGTGCTAGGGCATCCTGCCGAAGCGATTGCAGCATTAGCAAATATGTTAGCAGAAAAGGGAGAGGTTGTAGAAGCAGGTCAACCTATTTTAAGTGGCGGACTAACTGCGGCTACCACAATTGCTAAAGGGGATCATATTGCTGTCTATTTTGGAGAGAACTTAGGAAGCGTTGAGTTTTTTGTTGCTAATTAAGGAGATGATTGGTATGCCACTCATTCATGTGGGTTTAATGTCAGGACGCACAGAGGAAAAATTGGAAGAATTAATCGCTGAATTAACAAAAACAGCTGAAAAAACGCTGAATGCTCCTCGTGAGACGATTCGTGTCATTGTTTATGAAGTACCAAAAGCCAATTGGGGAATTGGCGGAGTAACGGCAAAAAAACTTGGCCGTTAAAGGGATGAAATGGATACACAGTTCAAAAAATATAAATAAAGGGGTTAGCAAAAATGACAGTTCACACGGAACCAATATTTGATGTCGCACAATTAGCAATGGTCGCACTTTATACACCAAAGTTAGCAGAATCATTGGCGTTTTTTTCTATTTTAGGCATGAAGCAAGTGCATAAAGATGAGGACGGAGCAGTCTATTTGAGAGCTTATGAAGACCCATATAAATACAGTTTAAAATTAATCCCACATCATGAAGCAGGACTGGCAAAAGTAAGCTGGCGCGCAACAAGTGAACAAGCATTACAACGTCGTGTAAAAGAATTGGAAAGTAGAGTAGAAGGGGAAAAATGGGTTGAACCTTCCTATGGTAGAGGGAGTGCTTATGAGTTTACTACACCTGAGGGACATCCTTTTGAAATTTTCTTCGACGTTGAGTATTTCGAAGCAACGGGAGATAATTCTTCAAAATTAAATAATCGTCCTCAACGTCGTCCATTACATGGAATTCCTGTACGTAGACTAGATCATGTGAACTTATTAGCGAAAAGTGTCGACAAAAATGTCGACTTTATGAGAGATGCACTCGGCTTCAAACTACGAGAATATTTATCTAAGCCAACAGGTGAAAAAGGTGCATCTTGGCTTTCAGTTTCAGCTTTAGTTCATGAAATAGCATTTATGGAAGATGATTTAAAAGACCATTATGATGATTATCGTTTCCATCATGTCGCTTTTTGGTACGGTGACCCACAGGATTTAGAATACTTAGGTGATGCGCTGACTGAATTAGATTACAAAATTGAAGCAGGTCCTTTGAAACATGGCGTATCTCAGGCAAAATGTATGTATGTGATTGAACCGGGCGGAAACCGTATTGAATTATTTGGCGATACAGGTTATTTAATTTTTGATCCGACATTTGAACCGGTTGAATGGAAAGAGTCCGATGCTGAAAAAGCAATTATTTGGTATGGTGCACCATTACCTCATAGTTACTTCCGCTATGGAACACCTGTCGTTGAAGATTTGGAAATCAAGCAATTTTATGATGATATTAAAGTAATCAAAGCGAAAGTAGTAGAACCTAATTAGAGAAAGTGAGCTTCAAATGAAATCCGTTATAAGAGGTAAAACTAAAGTATAGAAATAAGAAGGGCTCTCTTAAATTCTTATTTCTATACTTTTTGTATCTAGAAAAAGAGAATAGACTGAGTGCCGTTTACAGGAAGTATAGTGGAAAAAAGTGCATTTTGTTTGACTGATTTATTTCACATATCGAAATAGTTATTGAATTTTGAATTTTCTACTTTATAATAAAGAGAGTTGAATGAAAATATGGATATTTGTTCTAGCTACTACAACCTTAACTAAATAGAGAAAAAATTGGGGATATGTTATGCATAAAAATTGGAATTTATTATTAGTAGAAAATACTTATTTGGAAAGTGAACGAATTTTATTACGTCCGGTTACACTTGAGGATGCACAGGCTATTTTTGAATATACTTCAGATGAAGAAACAACACGTTATTTATATGATGCGCATATTGATTTAGAACAAACTAAACGTATGATTGCCAATTATTATATGAAGGAACCGATTGGTAAATATGCGATGGTTCTTAAAGAGACAAATAAAGTAATTGGTACTATTGAATTTAGAGTAGATGATTGGTCAGAAGCAGGTGATTTAGGATTTACAATGAACCGTCTTTATTGGGGACATGGATATATGACGGAAGCAGCAAATTTAATCATTCAATTAGCCTTTGAAAAATTAGAATTAGCACGTGTATTTGCTGGTCATGAAATCGCAAATGAAGCATCAGGGAAAGTGTTACTTCGTATAGGTATGCAATTAGACGGTGTCTTACGTAAGCATGAAAAAATAAAAGGAAAATTGGTAGATAGTATGTATTATTCCATTTTGAAAGAGGATTACTTTTCAACAAAAAACAATATCTAGCTTCTTCCTGGTTTTCTAAAGATTCTTCTATAGATGTGGTAGTCTCTTTATCAATTGGCGTTAGCTCGCAATTAGTTCGCCCTTTGACTATCAAAATATAAGTTTGCCATCTTTTATAGGAATAAAGTTTTGGTAAAAGAAGACTACACATGTTTTAATGTGCTCATTATGTCGAAATATGATACATTTTACTAGAAAATCCTTTTACGAAAGCGAGTGGATAGTATGGAAAAATTTCAAGCAATCGTCGTACGTCAACAAGATGAAATAGTATCCTATGATGTAGAACAAGTGAGTCTAGAAGATTTATCGGCAGGAGAAGTCCTCATTAAAGTCGCTTATTCATCAATTAATTATAAGGATTCACTAGCTGTCACACCTAAAGCAGGCGTAATTAATACGTATCCAATGATTCCTGGGATAGACTTGAGCGGGGTAGTTGTATCTTCAGAAGATGAAGATTTTGTTGAAGGGCAAGAAGTTCTTGTTACAGGCTTTGACATGGGGATGGGTCATACGGGAGGTTTTGCTGAATACGCTCGTATTCAATCGAATTGGATTATTCCATTACCAGAAGGTTTATCCATGCGAAACGCAATGATTTATGGTACTGCGGGATTTACTGCAGCACTTTCTATACAAAGCCTTGAAAAAATGGGCATGAATCATGAAAACAACCCTAAAATATTAGTAACAGGAGCTTCAGGAGGCGTTGGCAGTATTGCATTACAGCTTTTACAAAAGGCCGGCTATCAAAATATAGCAACATTAATTCGTAAAGACTATCAAAAAGAGTTTGTCGAAAAATTGGGTGCTCATCATATTGTACAAACGGATGAAATCCATGCAGCAAGTGGAAAACTATTAGCAAAACAACAATATGATTATGTAATAGATACGGTTGGAGGAGAAGTCACGACCGACTTATTGCCACAGCTTGCTTATGGAGGAAGTATGACACTATGCGGAAATGCAGGAGGAATAAATATTCAGGCAACTGTTTTACCGTTCATTTTACGAGGTATTAATTTACTTGGTATTGACTCTGTTCAATATCCACATGAAGCAAGATTTCAAATTTGGAATCGTTTTGCGTTGGAGTGGGATATTGCCGAACAAGCCCACGTTACAGAAATCTCACTGCAGGAAGTCAAATCGACCATTGAAGAAATTCAACAAGGTAGACATGTAGGACGTACCATCATTAATATGAATGTATAAATCAATCGTATAGACTGAATTTTGATAAGTTTATAATTAAATAATGAACATCCCAAATTGCGCTATTCATGCAATTTGGGATGTTCATGCTTTTAGAAGAATTTCTGCTTACTACGCACGAGATTAGTAATGTTTAAACGAAATAACGATATGATATATAAGCTGCAACAACTAATAATATAATAACGAATAGATATTTCCAGCCACGACCTTTTTTAGCTTTATCAAAAGCTATGTATTTTCCTTGTTTTTTTAACTCTCTTTGTCGCATCAGTTCTCTAACATCACCTTCATTTTCAGTTCTCACGTCGTCACCTCTTATTTTTTATTAGTAAAATTTCTCTGTATTCAGCATATACTTATTGGTAGTTGAATGGAAATAATAAAAAATAGCCAGTAGATAAGAAACACCTGATAAACGTTTTAAGTAGCTAAAATAATACTTTAAAGAGTAAAAAATATGTATTA